>NZ_CAXSHM010000030.1:0-39848 GCF_964237335.1 uncultured Sphingomonas sp. | reverse complement strand
CGCTACCCTCGCCGTCTGACGTCCCGCCCACAACCGGGGGGGGTGAGTAATTACGCGCTTAGGACGCAATCCATTGATTTGGAAGTCTATCCTCGCGCTGTCTGCATCGACCAGGCCTTCCGGAAAACAAAGGGCGTCCGGCCCATTGTTGAGCACTGAGAGTCCGAGCCCTGAGGCGAAGTCAGAAGTTATCGAATAGGGAACAATCGCGAGCTTTATATTCGGCGAACGTATTTGGGGCTTACCGCACCCGCTTAGCGCAAGTATCCAGATAAGAAGGCGCCATCTCGATTTCATAGTGTCTTATACCTAGCAAACTGGACTCGGCAAACAGACCTTCGCTAACCCCCACGCGGTAGGCCCTGCCTAATGGTCGCAACATCAGTGTTGGCCGTGGGCGCGGCCTCGACGATGCGCCGCCAATATTCCTCCGCACTCGCGACGATCCCGCGACGCTCGGCCAATTCGAGGAACGCGCGCGTGGTCAGCACGTCGGTGTCCAGATCAAGCCCGGTTTCCCTGACGAAGCGCAGTATCGTGCCATTTTCGTAGACGATCAGGACTGCGTGGCCGGCGTTCTCGATATGGTCGACGTAGCTGCCCAGCCATTCGAGGATCGCCAGCTCGCCGGCGTTGCGCGGCCGGATGTCGGGATCGGACTTGCGGGCCTGCCGGAACAGCTCGCCGATCGCGGTCGGGGCGACGAGGACGGGGGCGTTGGAGCCCGGTTGCCCGCCGGCATCGATCCACGCCGCGATCGCCCGCGCGCCCGGCTTGTCCAAGTCCTGCGTCGCTTCCATCGCCACCATGTCGGCCACGACGACCCGCCCGCCGATCTGGTGGAGCAGGTGCAGCGCGTCCGCCTGCGCCAGGTGGATCAGCGGGCCGGTGTCCGGCACGATCAGGTCCGGCCGCTCGATCTGCGGAACGCCCGTCATGCCGGCTGCTCGCCATACGCCGACCCGGCGACACGCACAGCGACCTTGCCTCGACCAGTCTCGCCGTCGGCATGCACGAACTGGATCATCTACAAACCCCAGAGTTGATTGACTGACAGCGGCCGCGCACGATGTCGTATGATGACAGGGGTAGTAGCAATGGCCAGCCAAAGATCGCCTGCCGAGGATGAGATCAGGCTGACGGCCAAGCCCAAGCCGGACATCGATCGGAAGGCACTGCGGGAGGAAATCAGCAAGCGCTACGAGAACACGCTTCGCCGCCTTGGGCGATGATGCCGCCTGGCTCTGGGTTGAGGATGTCCGACTAAGAAGGCTCTACCGTTTGATCACATAATCCTCCCCCGCCAGGGGGAGGTGGCATGCGAAGCATGACGGAGGGGGCGGCAGGCGATGCGGCTGGCGGGGTCCGAGCGAGCACGACGTAACGCCAAGCGCCTACGGCGCGTCATGACGCCGCCTGAAATCGCGCTATGGCTCGCGCTCCGCAGCAACGATGCGGGCCTGCGTTTCCGAAAGCAGCACGCTGTGGGAGAGGACTGGGTTCTCGACTTCTATTGTGCGCCAGCGCGACTTGCGGCCGAGGTCGACGGCGAGGCGCACAACCGCGGCAATCGGCCGGTGCGTGACGCTCAGCGAGACGCTTGGATGGCCGCTAAGGGTGTGCGAACGCTGCGCTATGCCGCTGTCGAGGTTCTCTCCAACCTAGACGGCGTCGTCACGCAGATCATCGCGGTAGCACTTCAGCGTTGTGCCACCTACCGAGCCGTCGGGCGGCCTCCCCCTCCGTCGCCTCCAGCGCCACCTCCCCCTAGCGGGGGAGGATAAGGAGCAATCGTAATTCTCGGCTGGCGCGGTTCGCAATATCGCGAAGTTCGGCCCCCTACGCCACCCGCTGCACCCGCCGCATGCCCGTCGGGTCGTTCATCGCGATCCGCGCGAGTTCACGCTCGACGTGCGTCGAGTGGACGTCGGCCGCGGGGCGCGCCTGCGAAAGGTCGATGTCCTCGGCCATCGGTCCTTCGGTGCGGACGCCCTGGCGTGCGACCTTCATGAGCTGGAGCGGGTGGCGCATCGCGTCGCTCGCCGCCGTGCCCTCGAACCCGCAATGCACCATGCAGTTAGAGCATTTCTCGTACTTGCCGACGCCATACTGGTCCCAGTTGGTGCCCTCCATCAGCTCGGCGAAGGTTTCGACATAGCCTTCGCCGACGAGGTAGCAGGGCTTCTGCCAGCCGAAGACAGTGCGCAGCGGCATCGACCAGGGCGTGCACGCGTACGAGCGGTTGCCGGCGAGGAAATCGAGGAACAGCGGCGAGTTGGTGAACGTCCACGCCTTGCCGCCGTCGCCGCGGCGGAACACGTCGCGGAAGAAGTTCTTGGTCCGCTCGCGCGTCAGGAAATGCTCCTGGTCGGCCGCGCGCTCGTAGGAATAGCCCGGCGAGATCGTGATCTCGACGCCCAGCCGCTGCATCTCGTCGAAGAACCCGGCCAGCCGTGCACTGTCGGCGCCGTCGAACACGGTGCAGTTGACCTGGACGCGGAAGCCCTTGGCCTTGGCGAGCAGGATCGCCTCGTGCGCGGCGTCATAGGTGCCGGCCTGGTCGACCGCATGGTCGTGCATGCCTTGGTCGCCATCGAGGTGGATCGACCAGGTGAAGTATGGCGAGGGCTCGTATTGATCGATCTTCTTCTTGAGCAGCAGCGCGTTGGTGCACAGGATGACGAACTTCTTCTTGGCGATATAGCCCGTCACGATCTGCGGCATCTCGCGGTGGAGCAGCGGTTCGCCGCCCGCGATCGAGACGGCGGGGGCGCCGCACTCGTCGATCGCGTCCATGCACTGATCGTAGCTCAGCCGCTGATTGAGGATCGGATCGGGATAGTCGATCTTGCCGCAGCCCGGGCAAGCGAGGTTGCAGCGCAGCAGCGGCTCGAGCATCAGCACGAGCGGGTACTTGCCGCCGCCGATCTCCTTGGCCACGGAATAGGCGCCGATGCGGATGAGCGGCTGGAGCGGGAGACCCATATCTGTTCGTCCTATTCGGCTGCGCGCAAGGCGACATGCCTCGGCGCAGGTGACACGTTGCGGAGCTCGGTCGGCAGGCTGAACTCGACATTCTCCACGACGCCGTCGAGCGTGGAGACCTCGACACGGCGATACCGGCGGAGCGCGGCGATCACGTCCTCCACCAGCTCGTCGGGCGCCGACGCGCCGGCGGTGATGCCGACCGAGACGACGCCGTCGAGCCAGGCCGGATCGACGCCCGACCCGTCGTCGACCAGGTAGCTCGGCACGCCCATCTCGTCGCCGATCTCGCGCAGGCGGGACGAGTTGGAGCTGTTCCTGGCGCCGACGACGATGACGACGTCGCTCGCGCGGCACAGGTCGCGCACCGCGGTCTGGCGGTTCTGCGTGGCGTAGCAGATCTCGGAGACGTCCGGCCCGATCAGGTCGGTGAACCGCGCCTCCAGCGCCGCGATGACGGTGCGTGTATCGTCGACCGACAGCGTCGTCTGGGTGATGTAGGCGATCGGCAGGTCGTCCGCGAACGGCAGCGCGGCGACGTCCTGCGCAGTGCCGACGAGATGGATCGGCGCATCGACCTGCCCCATCGTGCCGATCACCTCGGCATGACCGGCATGGCCGATCAGCACCAGCGTGCGGCCGGAGCGGGCATAGCGACGGCCTTGGTTGTGCACCTTGGTGACAAGCGGGCACGTCGCGTCCAGCACCGGCAACCGCCGCGCCGCCGCCTCCGCCTGCACCGACCGGGCGACGCCATGCGCGGAGAAAATGGTGGTCGCGCCCTCGGGAACCTCCGTCAGATCATCGACGAACACCGCCCCCTTGCGACGCAGCTTGTCGACGACGTGCTTGTTGTGGACGATCTCGTGCCGGACATAGACGGGCGGCCCATCGCGATCGAGAGCTCTTTCAACGATGTCGATCGCTCGAACCACACCCGCACAAAATCCACGCGGTTGAGCGAGAATCACCTGGAGCGTCGCGGCACCAAACGGGGTCGCCTTCGCGGCGGGACTGATATGCGCTTCGTTCAACATCACGCCTTCTCGAACTGGTCGTGTCACGCCCCGGTCGTCCTAAGTAGCGGACTGCAGCCGTTTTCGAAAGGGGCCGGCGTCATCGCGGTGCAGCATTTCACCTAACAGCGCCCGAAGTCGGCGCTACTGGACCCCGGAACGTCAGGCTCCTATGTCCCGCCGCCAGACGACCAGCGAGTATCCGCCATGCGATTTGTCCTCCCTGTCGCGGCCCTCGCCGCGATCGCAGTCCCGCCTGTCGCGGCCCTCGCCGCGATCGCAACTCCGGCTGCGGCCGTCGCCCAGGCGGTTACCGACCCTGCCATCGTGCCCGTACAGGCGCTCGACGCGGGGCTGCTCGCGATCATGAAGGTGGGGACGCGAGCGGGCGTCTCGGGACGGGCCGCGCAGATCGGGCCGGTGGTCGACCGGAGTTTCGACATTCCCTTGATGACCCGGCTCGCGGTCGGGCCGGGCTGGACCGGCTTCGCGCCCGCGGATCAGACCGCACTGGTCGCGGCGTTCCGGCGGCTGACGGTCAACACCTATGCGCGCAACTTCGACGCTTATTCCGGCCAGTCGTTCACGATCGCGCCGCAGGTCGATACACGTATCGACAAACTGTCGCATACGACTGACAAACTGGTGCGTACTTCCCTCGTCGACCCGTCCGGATCGCCGATCGCGATCGCCTATCGCCTGCGCCAGAGCGGGAACGGCTGGCGGATCATCGACGTGAACTACAAGTCGATCAGCCAGCTTACCACGCGCCGGTCCGATTTCGCGCAGGTGCTGGCACAGGGCGGTGCCAAGGCGCTCGTCGCTCACCTCGATGCGATGGCGGCGAAGGGCGCGGGATGATCTCGCCGGCGATGATGCCGGCGCTAGCGCTCCTGCTCCAGGCTCAGCCCGCCGTGAGGACGACGGAGCCGGCAGCGCCCGTCGTCGCGTCGCCTGCCGTTCCGCCCGCCGTGGTCTACCCGATGGGCAACGTCGTGCCCCCCAAGCGCGGCCGGCACACGAAGGGCGATCCGTTCGAGCGGTTCAACCGCTACTGGTTCAGACGGCAACAGGTGTTCGACCGGCATTTCCTCCGCCCGGTGGCACTCGGCTACAAGCACGTCGTCCCCAATCTCCTTCGCACGGGGCTGCGCAACTTCTTCAGCAATCTGGGCGAGCCGCTGATCGTCTTGAACTACGTGCTGCAGTTGAAGCCCGGCAAGGCAGTCGAGACGGCGACGCGGTTCGTGCTAAATTCGACGATCGGCCTGGGCGGCGCGGTGGACGTCGCCAAGTCGCCGGCGATCCGGCTGCCGCATCGGCCCAACGGGCTCGGCGACACGCTCGGCTATTACGGCGTGAAGCCTGGGCCGTACCTGTTCCTTCCCTTGCTGGGACCGACGACGTTGCGCGACCTGGTCGGCGGACAGGCGGAGGCGGTGATCCTGCCGTTCGTCGTCGGCACGCCGTTCGATCGCGCGGAGTATCAGGTGACGCGCGCCGTCGTAACCGGGCTCGACGCGCGGGCGGAGGCGGACAGCGACCTGAAGGCCATCCTGGGAGACGCGGTGGACCCGTATGCGACCTTCCGATCGGTGTTCCTGCAGGATCGGGCCGGGGAGATCGCAGACCTGCACGGGCCGGGTTGGACGGGCAAGGGACGTGCGACCGGACTTGGCGATCCGCTGGCGGATCCCGCCGCAGCGACCGGCACCAGCTCGCGCGAGCTTCAGAGCCCGCTGGTCGATCCGGCGGCAAGCCCGCCCGCGCCGCAGGACCCGTCCGCCGCTCCCGCTCCAGGCGTTCCGCCCGCGCCGTCGAAGGCGCGCGAGTTGCAGGACCCGCTGACCGACCCCGCCGCTCCGACGCCGGCTCCGGCGCCAGCTCCGGCTCAGGCGCCCGCTTCTACGCCGAGCTAGGCACCCGCCGCGGCGGCCCGAGCAGCGCGGGCTCGAACACCAGCGCACACACCAGCGTCCACGCGAGCGACAGCATCAGGATCTTGCCCATGCTGGCGGTGCCGGGATGATGGGAGAGCCACAGCGACCCGAAGGCGGTGCCGGTCGCGAGCGCAGAGAACAGCACCGCGCGCGCCAGCGACGATTGCAGGAGCGCGGTCGCACCGCTGCGCCAGGCCATCACGAAATAGATGTGGAACGCGACGCCGACCCCGAACAGCAGCGGGAAGGCGATGATGTTGGCGAAGTTGATCGGCTGACCGATCAGCACGCAGGTGCCGAGCGTCAGGAAGATCGACAGGACGACGGGCGCGAGCGTGAACAGCACCTCGCGCACGTCGCGCAGGACGGCGAACAGCAGCAGGCTGACAAGCACGAAAGCGATGACGCCCGCCTGCACGAACGCTCCGGCGACGGTGCGCGCGGCAGCCTGGGTTGCGACCGGCAGCCCGGATATGGCGGGCGTCACGCGCGCGACCGCGGCACGGAACCGCTCCATCGCCGCGTTGCTGTTGGGGTCGCCCGACGGGAAGACCTGCAGCCGGACCTGGCCGGAGGGCGCGACCCAGTCGCGCGCGAGCTCGGGCGGCAAGGTCGCGCGGGTGACGGGCTGCGCCTGGAGCGACAGGCGCACCTGGTCGAGCATCGTAGCGAGCGGGCGCGAGAAGCCAGCATCAAGTGCCGCGCGCTGAGCCGGCGTACCGGCCGCGAGGTGGGACCATGCATCGGCCAAGCCTCGCGCACTCACCGCAGCCGGTGTGGCGCTCGATCCGGCGACCTGCCGAAGCCGAGCGGCGGTTGCGGTCAACGCTTGCACGCGCACGGCGTCGTCCGGAGCCGGCGCGACGTCGAACGGGTTCAGCGTCAGGTCGAGCAACGTGGACGCGTCGGCGATCGTCGCCAGCTTGGGCGCCTGGTCCTCCGGCACGAACGAGTCGACCGACACGACCTGCTTCACCTCGGGCAGCTTGCCCAGCCGTGCCGCCAGTGCTCGCCCCGCCGCCTCGGTGGGCGCGAGCACGTCGATCGTGTCAGGCGTCCGCTCGGGATCGCGGGTCAGGTCGGCGAGCGCGCGCATCGACGGGGCGCTGGGATCGCGCAGGTGCAGCGGGTTGAAGTCGAACGTCACCAGCGGCAGGAGCATGATGCTCCCCGCGAGAAAAACGGCGAACCCCCACAGCACCCATCGCCGCCGCCGCTCCAAGAACCGGTCGACGGGCGCAAGCTGACGAAAGCCCACCTCGCGCGTCGGCGCGCCCGGCCGCACGAGCAGGATCAGCGCGGGGAGCAACGTGACGCTGAACAGCAGCGCGATCACCATGCCGAGGCCGGCGATCACGCCCAGCTCGGCGACGCCGACATAGGCGGTTGGCAGGAACGCGCCGAACCCCAGGAACACCGCTCCCGCGGCAAGGCTCAACGGCGCGCCCAGCGCAGCGGCGGCGCGGCTGAGCGCCTCGGCGGGAGTCGCTCCGTCGACGCGCTCCGCGTTGAACCGGACCGTCAGCTGGATGCCGAAATCGACGCCCAGCCCGACGAACAGCGGGATGAACGCGACCGAGATCAGGTTCAGCCGCCCGATCGCCGCCAGCCCCACCGCGGTCGTCACCACGAGGCCGACGATGATCGTCGCCATGATCGCCAGCACCAGCCGCCACGACCGCGTCGCGAACCACAACGTCAGCAGCATCGCGCCCAGCATCACCGCGCCGACCGTGCCGATATTCTCCTGCAGCGTCGCGAACTCGTCGTCGGCCAGCGGCACCTCGCCCGTTACCTGGACGCGGATGCCTGGCCCGAACGCGGTGGCCGCGGCTTGCACCGCCTGCGTCGGCGCCTCCCCCGGCATCAGCGCCGAGTGGTCGAGCACCGGCTGGACGAGGATCAGGCGGCGCGTCGGCGCGGCGAGCGCGGGGGAACCGCCCCCCTCGCCGTCAGCGAAAAGCCGCATCCACGAGAAGTTTGTTGGCTTCCCGGCCAGCACCCGCTCCGACGCTCCCGCCAGCGCGCGCATCGGCGCGGCGATCCGGTCGAGCCGCGCCTGCCCCGCCTGCACGCCATCCAGCACGCTGCCCAGCGCCGTCCCCACGCCCCGCAGCCAGGGATCGGCGGCGAGCGGCCCCAGCAGCGGCTGCGCGTCGATCAGCGCCTGCGTCGAGCGGCGGACCTCGTCCGGGCTGCCGAACAACAGCCCCTCGCGCCCGAAGAACGCGCCCCCGTCGGGTCGGCTGACGCGGCGGAAGCGCGCACGGTCCGCCGAGAAGCGCGTCGCCAGCGCGGCCGCACCCTGCTCGGCGAGCTCGGGCGTGCGGCCGTCGACGATCACCAGCATCACGTCCGACAGTTGCGGGAAGGCCGCTTCGGCGCTGCGCTCCTGCCGGCGCCAGTCGACGTCCGGCGAGATCAGCGCGGCCGTGTCGGTCGTCATCGCGAAATGGCTCGACGCGAACAGGACGGCGGTCACCAGCAGTGCGACGGCGGAGGCGACGGTCGCCCAGGGCCGGGCGATGCCGAGCGCGACCAGGCGTGGAACGGGCGCCTTCGGGAAAACGGGGCGCATCCTACAGGAAATACTGCAGCTTGAACCGGATCGTCTGCGCCGCGCCGGTGAACGAGAACACCGCGTCCGCGAACTTCGGCGCGGAGAACATCACCTTGACGTCGTTGGAGAAGCCGACGCCCTCCTTGGGGATGCCGAACAGCGCGCGATCGACCCTCGTGTTGTCGTTCTCGTCGAGATACGCCTGCACCGCGTATCGGCCCGGCGGCAGGCCGCGCACCGTCACCACCGTGGTGCCGACGACGGCGGGCGCGCTGCCGGAATAGGGGCAGCCGTCCTTCAGGAACTTGGCCTGCGGGCACACGTCGAGCCGCACGTGCCCCTTCGCCGCGCGCACGTTGCCGACCTCGACGGTGAGCACGCCGGTCAGCGCCGGCATCGGAGCCGCGGGTGCGGCGATGCCCGACGGAGCCGGGACGGCCGCGATCGGCGTCGGCAGGGCGATGGTCATGATCGTTCCTCGTCCAGCCGGCAGTCGGGGAGCTCCGGCCGCCGATGATCGCCCGGCGCTATAGCCGAACCGCGGCAAGGATGTGGCGGGACGCCGCCGCGCTAGGCTGATCGCGGCACGGCCTCATCCGCCCTGCTGTCCCAGATGGAGGTAGAGCGGGCTGAACCCGGCGACCGCGCGCAAGGCGTCGATGTTGGGGAAGGCGATGGACCGCCCGGTGCGGCGGATCAGCCCCTCCGCCTCCATCGCCTTCAGCGTGCGGTTGATGTGGACGGAGGTGAGGCCGAGCGCGTCGCCGATCTGTTCCTGGATCATCGGCAGCTCATAGGACCCGCTCTCGCTCAACCCTTGCGCATCGAGCCGCATCGCGAACTCGCACAGCAGGTGGGCGAGGCGCGGCTGCGCCTGTCGCCGGCCGACGTTGGTCAGCCATTCGCGCAGGATCGAGGCCTCCACGACGATGTCCGTCAGGATCGCGGCGGCGACGCCGGGTCGCTGCGCCATCAGCTCGCGCACCGCCCCGTCGGGGATTACCGCGAGCTCGGCGTTGGTGAGCGCCTGGATATTGTGGTCGGCGCCGTCGAGGAGCATGCACTGGAAATCGAGCGCATCGCCGGGCAGGTGGATGGACACGATCTGCCGCGCGCCCTCGCTGGTCAGCTTCTGCCGAAACGCATAGCCTTCGACCAGCACCGAGCAGGTCGACGGCCGCTCGCCCTCGCGCAGGAGGTACGCCGAGCGGCTTACCTTGCGCAATGTGAACGGCAGCGCGAGGACCGCGGCGCGATCATCGTCCGACAAGACGCTGCGCATGTCCAGCTTTCGGACCAATAATGACAGGGGATCAGAATGAGTTGAAACGTCTCCCGACAAGGGCGGGAGCAAATCAACTCTCGGTCGCCAGCGCCCGTCTTAACGGCTGGCAATATCGTCGTCTGTAACACAGGCCGACGTCATTCGCGAAACATAGATTGCTGGGAGGGTCGGCCCTGACTGCATCTGCGTCTGCATCTGCGTATGCGTCCACGTCCGACATTGCACCATTGTCCACCCGGTTCTACTCAATCTCAAGGCCACGAAGCCCGCGACGAGGAGAGACCATGACCCTGCCCGCCTCCCTGGCCAGCCGTTTGCGCCTGCCCGTCATGGGGTCGCCGCTGTTCCTCATCTCCGGGCCGGAACTGGTGATCGCGCAGTGCAAGGCGGGGATCGTCGGCAGCTTCCCCTCGCTCAACGCGCGACCCATCGCGCAGCTCGACGAGTGGCTGCACCGGATCACCGAGGAGCTCGCCGCCCACAACCGCGACCATCCGCAGGCGCCCGCCGCGCCGTTCGCGGTCAACCAGATCGTCCACCGCTCCAACAACCGGCTGGAGGAGGATCTGGCGCTCTGCGTCAAATGGCAAGTGCCGGTCGTTATCACATCGCTGGGCGCGCGGGTGGACGTCAACGAGGCGGTGCACGGCTATGGCGGGCTGACCTTCCACGACGTGATCGACGACCGGTTCGCGCGCAAGGCGGTGGAAAAGGGCGCCGACGGCCTGATCGCGGTCGCGGCCGGCGCGGGCGGGCATGCGGGCACCTTGTCGCCGTTCGCGCTGGTGCAGGAGATCAGGGCGTGGTTTGACGGGCCGCTGGCGCTGTCGGGATCGATCGCCACGGGCGGCGCCATCGCCGCCGCGATCGCGATGGGCGCGGACCTCGCCTATATCGGCTCCGCCTTCATCGCGACGGACGAGGCGCGGGCGGCGGACGGGTACAAGGACATGGTCGTCGCGTCCGGCGCGAGCGACATCGTCTATTCCAACCTGTTCACCGGGGTGCACGGCAATTACCTCAAGCCGTCGATCGCCGCGGCGGGCCTGGACCCGGACGCGCTGCCCGAAGGCGACGTCAAGACGATGAGCTTCGCATCCGGCGGCAACCAGGAGGCAAAGGCCTGGCGCGACATCTGGGGCTGCGGCCAGGGCATCGGCGCGGTGACGGCGCGAACGCCGGTGACGGAGCTGGTCGCGCGGCTGGAGCGCGAGTTCCGGGCGGCGGCGGCGCGGGTTGGGGCGGTGGCTGGGTAGGCTATGGTGGAGTGTGGGTTCGAGACGGAGCGAGGGTCATGGAGGTACTTCATCCTCCCCCGCCAGGGGGAGGTGGGCCGCGCCAGCGGCTCGGAGGGGGCGGATACCACAGCAACCGGTTAGCTTCCGCCCCCTCCGTCTCGCTGCGCGAGCCACCTCCCCCTGGCGGGGGAGGATTGAGGAAGGCGATCCCGTGCCGTACCTGTCTCGCGCGAAAAGTAGGTAACAGTAGGTAACACCAAACGCAGCGTCCCGACGCAGACTTGCGCGCAGGCGTGAGCGATCATGACGTGAGCGGCAATGCGAAAGAACGAACCGACGCTGTCACGCTTGATCCAACATGACAAGTGGGGTCGGCACGTTTGGTGGAAAGCGGCCATAAACACTAACGCGCTTCGCAGATTATTGCTGGGACTTAATCTATTATGCCCACAAAACCAAGAGTGATAATCACCGCAATCCCAGCGACCATGATAAAGCCAGCGATCAAAATTACCATTTGAACCCAATACATCACGGGGGTATTTACGCGCGAGTAAGTGATGCCTTTGATATTGATGGCGCGGTATCGGACGATAACGTAGAGCCTGTTTGCTAGACCTATGGCTACGCCCCTACATTACTACGAAAAAGGCTAGGTTCCCAATCATGCTCGATCTTCACAGTCCCTTTGCCGGCGCAACACCATTATAAGATTCCTCGGCGCAGGCAAAGTACGGCTTCCTTTCTGAACGTCTACCTCTGGGCGAAAGCGAACTGCTTACCCCATTGCCTCCAGCAGCCGTTCCACCTCGTGCGCCCGCTCCGCCGCTTCCGCGATCGCCACCCGTGCGATCAGGCGGTCGCCCTTCTCCTCCAGCCCCTCCACCGCCGCCACCTGCCCCGCCCGGCGCGGGGTGAAGGCGATGGCGGCAGGGCCGGCGTCGATCCGCGCCACGCCGGCCGCGCGCGCCAGCAGGCGGATGCGGGCGGTCGCCAGCAGGCGCGCCGCCTCGTCGGGCAAGGCGCCGAACCGGTCCTCCAGCTCCGCCTCGAACGCGTCGAGCGCGGCGGCGCCGGTCAGGCGGGCGAGGCGGCCGTAGAGCGCCAGCCGCACCTCCTCCTCGGGGATCCACGCGTCGGGCAGTCGGCCGCCAAGGTCCAGCTTCAGGTCCGGCACCCAATCGTCCACCGCCTCGCCGCGCGCTTCCTTCAGCGCCAGCGCGAACAGATGCTGGTACAGGTCGACGCCGACGAGCTTCATGTGCCCCGCCTGCTCCTCCCCCACCAGGTCGCCCGCGCCGCGCAGGTCGAGGTCGCGCGCGCCGATCTGGAAGCCGGCGCCGAGCTGGTCGAACGCCTCCAGCGTCTTCAGCCGCCGAAGCGTCGCGGGCGCGATCGCCGCGCCCTCCTGCGTCGCCAGCATGATCTGGCCCCGTCGGCCCCCGCGCCCGACGCGCCCGCGCAACTGGTGGAGCTGCGACAGGCCGAACCGGTCCGCGCGGTGGACGATCATCGTGTTGGCGCGCGGCACGTCCAGCCCCGCCTCGATGATGTTGGTCGCCAGCAGCACGTCGCCTTTGCCGGCGCCGAAGCCGACCATCGCCTCGTCCATCGCGGCCGCGGGCATCTTGCCGTGCGCGGTAACGAGCGTCAGCTCGGGGGCGAGCGTCCTCAGCGCCTGTTCCAGCGGACCCATGTCCTCGATGCGCGGCACGACGACGAAGCTCTGCCCGCCCCGCGCCCGCTCGCGCAACAGCGCCGCGCGCACCGCCTGGTCGTTCCACTGGGTGACGGTGGTGCGGATCGGCTGGCGGCGCGCGGGCGGCGTCGCGATGACGGATACGGGCTGCAGCCCCACCATCGCCGCCTGCAGCGTGCGCGGGATCGGCGTGGCGCTCATCGTCAGGACGTGGGTTCCGCCGGCATCGGCGCCGCCCAGCCCGTGCAGCCTCGCCTTGTCGGCGGCGCCGAACCGCTGTTCCTCGTCGACGATCGCGAGCGCGAGGTCCCTGTAGGCTACGCCCTTGCCGGCGACGGCGGCGGTGCCGACGACGACCCCGATCGATCCGTCCGCCAGCCCCGCGAGCACGCGCTTCTTCTCGGCCGCTCCGGTCAGCCGCGACAGGCCGGCGACCTCTACCCCCGTCCCCTCGAACCGGCGGTGGAACGTCTCCAGATGCTGTCGCGCGAGCACCGTGGTGGGCGCGGCGAGCGCGACCTGCCGGCCCGACAGCGCGACCGCGGCGGCGGCGCGCAGCGCGACCTCCGTCTTGCCATAGCCGACGTCGCCGACGATCAACCGGTCCATCGGCCGCCCACTGGTAAGGTCGTCCAGCACGGCGGCGATGGCGCGCGCCTGGTCGGGCGTCTCGGTGAAGGGGAAGCCGGCGGCGAACTTTTCATAGGCGGCGCGGTCGGGCGTCACCGGCTCGACCCGGCGCGCGTCGCGCTCCGCCGCCACCGCCAGCAGCGCGCGGGCACCTTCCGCCACTGCCGCGGCCAGCGCGCCGCGCCGCTTCTGCCACGACGAGCCGTCGAGCGCATCGAGGCAGACCGCGTCGGCGTCCGCGCCATAGCGCCACAGCCGGTCCGCCTCCATCACCGGCACCAGCCGATGCGTGTCCTTCGCATAGCCGAGCCGGATCGCGTCGCCGCCATCGGGCAGCGTCTCCAGTCCCTCGACCATGCCGAGCCCGAACTCCTCGTGGACGACGACGTCGCCGCGCGCGAGCTCGCCCGTCGGGCCGGCCAGCGCGGCCCGCCCGCCGCTCCCTTGCACGGCGGAGCCCGCGCGTCCGCCGAGCACGTCGCCGCTCGCCACCACCGTCACGTCGCCGATCGCGAAGCCGCGATCGATCGGCGCGGGCAGCGCGAGGACCGATCCCGCCGGGGCCGCAAGGACGTCGGCCCAGCTCGTGGCCTCGACGAACGCCAGCTTCGCCGCCCGCTCCAGCCGCGGGCGCAGGAAGCGCAGATCGCGGGCGCATCCCGTCAGCACCAGCCGGCGCTGCCCAAGATCTTCCACGAAGCGGGCCTTGACGAAGCGGGCGAAGGCGCGGGCGGGATCATGCCGCTCCACGAACCGCGGGGGCGCCTCCGCCGCGGGCGCCAGCTCGATCCGGTCGCGGTCCGCCAGCGCCTTCTGCCACGCCTTGTCGTCGACGAGCCCGGCGGCGACCTTGCGGTGCGACAGGCCGTCGGCGGCGAGCTTGAGGAAGGCGGCGCGGCGAGCCGGCGCCTCGGCGTCCATCGCCACGGCGGCGCCGGGCAGGTGATCCGTCAGTGGCACGCCGCCGGTCGCATCCGGCTCGCGCGCGTGGCCGATCTCCACCGCGTCGACGCCGCCGTCGCGGCACGCCTCGTCGCTGACCTGCGTCGCCGCGTCGAAGAAGCGCAGGCGGGCGACCCGGCCGTCGGCGACCTCGATCCGCATCGGGCGCGGCAGATCGACCGGGAACAGGTCGATCACCTGGCCGCGGATCGCGATCGCGCCGGGCTCGTCCACCAGATCGTCGACGACGTAGCCGATGTCCTGCGCCAGCGCGGCGAGTCCCTGTGGGTCGATCGGGTCGCCGGCCGCGAGGCATGGCGGCGCGGCGTCGAACGTCTCGGGCGCGGGCTGGCGCACCGCGCTCGCCTCGGCCGTCGCGACCAACAGCACGCGGGACGCTTCGTCCGCCCGCACCGCGGCGCGCAGCCGCCGCAGCGCCGCGATCCGCTGGCCCGCGTTGGCGGGGGATGCCGGCGCGTCGTCGCCGGGCAGCGCGTCGCTCGACGGCAGCAGGAGGACGAGACGATCGGGCGCGAGCGCCGCCGCGATCTCCGCCACCGCGGCGGCACGTCCGTCATCGGCGGCGACGAACACCACTGGGCCAGGATGCCCGCACAGGGCGGCGGCCACCACAGCCGGCGGGGAGGCCTGCTGATCGCGCTTGTCTGTGGTCATCGAGGGCCCTGAACCGTTTCGGATCGCGGGTGAACGACAGTTCCCGGCGGCCGTTCCGGCCTGGAACGGCGATCTGCGCCGCGGTTCACCTTGGTTGATTAATCATCCGCGAGGCGGACCGCGGAGGTCCTGCCTGAAGCTCTTGTCATCTTCGCGTAAGCGTCGTGCCTACCGCGCTGCACCATTCCGCTTGCAAGCGGTGCGCATCCGCTTGCACTCTGTCGCCTGCAACAGCTCGAAGATCGCACGAACCATGACCGACCTCCACCATCTCGAGCCGCTGCCGCCCGCCCGGACGATCGACCGGCGGCGGCAATGGCAGCTGCTCGGCCTGGCGGCGGCGGCGATCGTGCTGGTGTTCCTGGCATCGGCCGCGTCGCGCTGGTTCGCGACACCCGCGCAGGAGACGACGGCGAGCACGCCCCCCGGCACGTTCCGCGCGACGCCCGATCAGTTGCGCCAGTTGAAGACGATGACGGTCGGCGAATCGCTCGACGATCGCCGGGTGAACGCGACCGGGACGATCTCGGTCGACGAGGATCACTCGACGCCCGTGCTGCTGCCCTTCGCAGGCCAGGTCGCGCAGGTGTACGTCCAAGCGGGGCAGCATGTCGCGCAGGGGCAGCCGCTGCTCCAGATCGCCTCGCCCGATGTTGTGGAGGCGCGCAACGCGCTCGCGGCCGCCAACGCTCAGCGCGTGACGGCGGCGGCGCAGCTCCAGATCGCGACCGACAACGCCGCGCGCCAGCAGGCGATCTACCAGACCGCCGGCGGCGCGCTGAAGGACTATCGCCAGTCGCAAAGCGACCTCGTCGCCGCGCGATCGGTGCTGGCGAGTGCGGATTCGGGCCTCGCGGCGGCGCGCGACAAGCTCGCGCTGTTCGGCCAGTCCGGTGGCGGCAATCCGCTGTCGACGCAGAGCACCTATCGCTCGCCCGTGTCGGGCACGGTCGCCAGCCGCGACGTGGCGCCCGGCCAGTATGTCGGCGCGGGCGGCGACAAGCCGGTGATGACGATCGCGGACCTGTCGCGCGTGTGGCTGATCGCGCAGCTCGCCGAGAGCGACACGGCGGCGGTGCACGTCGGCGACCGGGTGCAGGTGACGACGCCCGCCTATCCCGGCCGGTCGTTCGAGGCGCGGATCGACAACATCGCCGCGCAGCTCGATCCCGCGACGCATCGCCTGCCGGTGCGCGCGACGGTCGCCAACCCCGACGGTACGCTGAAACCGCAGATGTTCGCGAGCTTCGCGATCCGCCGCGCAGGCGACAGCGGTGCGGCGATCCGCGTGCCCGCGGCGGCGGTGGTGCATGAGGGCGACAGCGCGCACGTGTGGATGGTCGGCGCGAACGGCCTGCTCCGCGCGCAGCCTGTGCAGGTGTCCGACTCCACCGACACCACCGACACGATCGCGTCGGGCCTGCAACGCGGCGACCGGATCGTCACCGCCGGCGCGCTGTTCGTCAACGAAGCCGGAAGCGGCGCGTGATCGCTGACCGTCGTAGCGGGATCCGCGCATGAATCGCCTGGTTGAGTTCGCGCTTCGGCAGCGCGTCCTGATGATCGTCCTGCTGATCGGCATGATCGGCGCGGGCGCGATGGGGTTCGCCAACCTCAACATCGAGGCCTATCCCGATCCCGTCCCGCCGATGGTCGAGGTGCTGACTCAGTCGCCCGGCATCTCCGCGGAGGAGATGGAGCGCAACGTGACGGTGCCGATCGAGGTGGCGATCGCGGGCGTGCCCAACATCACCGCGGTGCGCACGATCAGCCTGTTCGGCCTGTCGGACGTGAAGATCCAGTTCAGCTACGACGTCGGTTTCCGCGAGGCGGAGCAGCGCGTGCTCGGGCGGCTCGGCCAGCTTGGGCCCATGCCGGGCGGCGCGCAGCCGACCATCTCGCCCACCAGCCCGATCGGCGAGATCTTCCGCTACCGCCTGACCGCGCCCGCCGGCTATTCGGTGATGGACTTGAAGACGATCCAGGACTGGGTTCTCCAGCGACGGTTCAAGCGCATTCCAGGTGTCGCGGACGTCACCGGCTGGGGCGGCAAGCTGCGCACCTATGAGGTGGTGGTCGACAACGACCGGCTGCTCGCTCACGGCGCGACGGTCGCGCAGGTGCTCGCCGCGATCGGCAAGGGCGACGGGAACGTCGGCGCGCAGACGGTCAATTTCGGCGCGCAGGCGGCGATCGTGCGCGGCGTCGGCCTGATCCAGTCGACCGCGGCGATCGAGAACACCATGGTGACGACCAACGCCGGCAATCCGGTGCTGGTGAAGGACGTGGGCACGATCCGCGTCGGCAACGAACCGCGGCTCGGCATCGCCGGCGAGGGCCGCGACGACGACATGGTGATGGGCATCGTGCTGATGCAGCGCGGCGCGCAGTCCAGCCCCACGATCAAGCTGGTGAAGGCGGAGCTCGACACGATCAACTCGACGGGCATCCTGCCGCCGGGCGTGAAGCTGACCCCGCTGTACGACCGGTCGGCGCTGATCGACGTGACGACGCACACTGTCATGCACAATCTGGTCGAGGGCATCCTGCTGATCGTCGCGCTGCAATGGCTGGTGCTGGGCAATTTCCGCAGCGCGATCATCGTCGCGCTGACGATCCCGTTCGCGCTCGCCTTCGCGGTGCTGATCCTGACGATCCAGGGCGAATCGGCGAACCTGCTTAGCGTCGGCGCGCTCGATTTCGGGCTGGTGGTGGACGCGAGCGTCATCATGGTGGAGGCGATCTTCCGGCACATGGTGGAACGATCGCACAACATCGCCACCGGTCAGGCTCATGCGAGCCCGTCCAGCCGCTTCTCGGCGATCCTCCATGCTTCCAACGACGTGTCGCGCGGCATCTTCTTCGCCGCCGCGATCATCATCGCGAGCTTCCTGCCGCTGTTCACGCTGACGGGCGTCGAGGGGCACATCTTCGGCCCGATGGCCAAGACCTATGCCTATGCGATCGGCGGCGGCCTGATCGCGACGTTCCTGATCTCCCCCGTGCTGTCGTCGGTGATGCTGCCCGACCGGCTGGAGGAAAAGGAGACGTGGATCGTGCGCAAGTTGCGTGGCGGGTACCAGCCCGCCGCCTCCTTCGCGCTCGCCAACCGCGTGCTGACCTTGGGCTTCACCGCCATCCTGCTGATCGCGGCGTTCTTCGCGGTGCGATCGCTGGGCGTCGAGTTCCTGCCGCACCTGGAGGAGGGCAACCTCTACATCCGCGCCACCCTGCCCGGATCGATCAGCCTCGAGGCGGGGCAGCCGAGCGTGAACGGCATCCGCAACATCGTTGCGAGCTATCCCGAGATCGAGCGCGTCATCTCGACGCATGGCCGACCCGACGACGGCACCGACCCGACCGGCTTCTTCAACGCCGAGTTCTACGCCCCGCTCAAACCCCATGAGGATTGGCCAGGCGGGATCAGCAAGGACCAGCTGACGGCCGACATGCAGGCGCGGTTGCAGGCGCGTTATCCCGGCGTCGATTTCGAGTTCTCGCAATATATCGAGGACAATGTCGAGGAGGCGTCGTCGGGCGTGAAGGGCGCCAACTCGGTCAAGGTGTTCGGCCCCGACCTCCAGACGCTGACCACGATCGCCAACCGCATCAAGGCCGAGATGGCCCGGGTGCGCGGCATCGACGACCTCGGCATCTCGGACGTGCTCGGCCAGCCGACGGTGCGGATCGACATCGATCGCGGCGCGGCGGCGCGCTACGGTCTGACGCCCGACGACGTGAACCAGACGGTGGCCGCGGCGATCGGCGGCCAGAGCTCGGGCGACCTGTACGAGCGCGCGACCGACCGGCATTTCCCGATCATCGTCCGGCTGCCGGCGGTGCAGCGCGACAGCCTGGAGGCGATCCGGCGGATCACGATCGGCGCGCCCGCCGGCGCGAACGGCCAACCGGTGCAGGTCCCGCTGTCGGAGGTCGCGACCGTCCGGCTGACGTCGGGCGCCTCGTTCATTTATCGCGAGCATCAGGAACGCTACGTGCCGATCAAGTTCTCCGTCCGCGACCGCGATCTGGGCGGCGCGATCGACGAGGCGCGCGGGCGGATCGAGAAGAACGTCGTCCTGCCGGCCGGCTATCATCTCGAATGGGCGGGCGAGCTCGCGAACCTGACGAGCGCGGTCAATCGCCTGGAGGTCGTGGTGCCGATCAGCCTGGGGCTGATCCTGGTGCTGCTGTTCGCCAATTTCTCGTCGCTGGTCGATACGCTGCTGGCGTTCAGCGTCATCCCGATGGCGATCATCGGCGGCGTGCTGACGCTGGCGGTGACGGGCACGCCGTTCAGCATCTCGGCGGCGATCGGCTTCGTGGCGCTGTTCGGCATCGCGGTGATGGACGGCATCCTGATGGTCACGACGTTCAACCAGCGGATCGACGAGGGCCTGTCGCGCCAGGAGGCGATCTCGGCCACCGTACAGACGAGCCTGCGCCCGGTGCTCATCACCTGCCTCGCCGCCGCGATCGGGTTGCTGCCCGCCGCCGTCTCGACCGGGATCGGCAGCCAGGTTCAGCGGCCGCTCGCGCTGGTGGTGGTCGGCGGGATGACGCTCGCGCCGGTGCTGATCCTGCTGGTGCTGCCGGTGCTGATCGACCGGTTCTCGCGCCGCGTCGGAATGCACGACCGGGGGGCCCACGGGCATGATGTGGGCCATCATCCGGTCGCGCATCCGGAGCCGCTGGCATGAAGCGCGGGTTGCTCATGGCGACGGTGGCGCTGGTCGGCGGCTGCACGGTCGGGCCCAAGCACCCCGGCACCACCGCCTCGCTCGCGCCGCCGGTGGCGCCGCAGCGGCTGACGCCCGACGCCGGCCCCGCGCAGCTGGTGGTGCCCGGCGAGACGGTACGGCCCGACTGGTGGACGGCGTTCGGCAGCGCCAAGCTGAACGCGCTGGTGACGCAGGCGCTCGCCCGCAGCGAGGACATCGCGCAGGCCGAGGCGACGCTGCGCCAGGCGCGCGAGACGGCGCGCGCCACCGCCGGCGCCGCGCTGCCGCAGGCGGACCTAAACTATCAGGCCGAGCGCGCGAAGGTCTCCAACGAGATCCAGTCGCCGCTCGCCAACCAGTTCGACACCCTCTACACGCTGCACACCGCGCAGGTCACCGTCACCTATGCGGTCGACCTGTTCGGGCTGCAGCGCAACCGGACCCGCTCGGCGCGGGCGCAGGGCGAGGTCGCGGCCGAGCGGCTGGAAGCGGCGCGCAAGACGCTGGTCGCCAACCTCGTCACCGCCGCAATCCAATATGCCGCGCTCGGCCGCCAGATCGAGGCGAGCGAAGCGAGCATCGCCAGCAACCGCCAAGTGCTCGCGCTGCTCCAGCGCCGGCTGCAGATCGGTGACATCGGCCAGGCGGACGTGGTGGCGCAGCAGGCGTCGAACGCGACCGGCGAGGCGTCGCTGCCCACGCTGATCCGTGCCCGGGAGCATGAGCGCGCGCTGATCTCCGCCTATCTCGGGGTTTCGCCGGGGGCGCCGCTGCCCGACCTGCCGACGATGGCCGACCTCTCGCTGCCCACCCGCCTGCCCGTGTCGCTGCCCGGTACGCTCGTCGCGGCACGGCCGGACGTGCGCGCGGCGGCGGCGCAGTTGCGCGGGGCCGGCGCGGATGTCGGCGCGGCGATCGCCGCGCGGCTGCCGCAGATCGCGCTGTCGGCGCAGGGCGGCGGCATCTCGCCGCGCCTGTCCGACATCCTCCAGCCCGGCAACACCTTCTGGACGCTGCTGGGCGGCGTGACGCAGCCGCTGTTCCACGGCGGCCAGCTGAAGTACCAGCAGCGCGCGGCGGAGGCGGCACTGGACGTCGCCAAGTCGCAATATCGCGCGGCGGTGATCCAGGCGTTCGTCGACGTCGACGACGCGCTGACCGGGCTGCGCACCGACGCGGACGCGCTGGACGCCGCCGACCGGGCGAGCCGTGCCGCCACGCTGTCGCTGACCTTCGGGCAGCGTCAGCTCGCGCTCGGCGGCATCGGCACGCTCGCGCTGCTCAACGCCACCGCCGTCAGCGCGCAGGCCTCCGTCACGCTCGCGCAGGCGCAGGCGGCGCGGCTGGTGGACACGGTGGCGCTGTTCCAGGCGGTGGGCGGCGGCGTCACGGCGCAGGACTAGCCCGCGCGGGACTGAACGGAACGAGGTCAGTCCTACCTATTTCCGTTCACCCTGAGCTTGTCGAAGGGCTGCCTTCTTCTCGCAAAGAAAGGCAGTGCTTCGACAAGCTCAGCATGAGCGGATGTTTGAGGGATGCTCGTACTCTCCTCGCTTCCTCCCCATCTGCCCGCGTAGAGGAGACGGATCGTGAGCGTGGCATTCAGGCGTGAGAGCGACGAGGAACATAAGGAGCCGCGTTTCGAGCTGCCGATCCCGGCCGGTACCAATCTCGTGACCGCGCGCGGGCTGGCGGCGATCGAGGCGCGGGTTGCGGCGCTGGAGGATGCGTTGCGGGATGCAGCGAACGAGGAAGCGCGCGCGGTGGTCGCCCGCGACCTGCGCTACTGGCAGACCCGGCGCGTCACGGCCGAGCTTGCCCCGCCTCCGGCCGGCGACGAGGCGGCGCTGGGCACGCGCGTCACGTTCCGGCTCGCGGGTGCCGACCGGACGGTAGCGATCGTCGGCCATGACGAGGCCGATCCCGCCGCCGGCCGCATCGCCTACACCGCCCCGCTCGCCCGCGCGCTGCTGGGCGCCGCCGAGGGCGAGCGTGTGCCGTTCAACGGCCGCGAGGACGCGATCGAGCTGCTGACGATCCGGCCGGAGGTCGAGGCCGCGATCGGCTGAGCCGTGGCCGCAAAGGCTGACCGGGACCTTTTCGTCCCGCCCGGCGCTTTGTGCGACGCGGGCGTGTGCCCGCCCATGGGGGGAGACGATTTTTGGCGATCAAGGACCTGCTTCAGCACAGCGACGTAATTCTGCGCCCCGATCCGACCCGTACGGTCATCCGCCCCTTCGAGCTTGGCTACCCCGGACGCTTCGCCTCCGGCCCGTCGCGCGTGCAGGTGATCGTCGACCGGATCACGGCGCTCGACGATGCGAGGCTCGAGTTCGAGCTGCAGGGCGTGACGCGCTCGCTCGACGAGCGCCACCGCGACGTCGACGCGCTGTTGCTGCGCCGGTTCGACGAGATCGCCAAGATCATCACCACGCCCGGCGACGTCAGCGCGAAGCAGCAGCGGCTGATCGGCGCCTATTTCAGCGAGGAATATTCGTTCGAAGCGGCGGCGCTGTTCAACCCCAGCGCGGTGCCGCATCCTGATCAGTCGGGCGTTCCGGACGGCGCGATCCGCTTCGTGCTGTCCTTGCGCGGCATCGGCGAAGGGCATGTGTCGTCCGTCGCCTTCCGAACCGGCACCTGGACGCCAGGCGCAAACGGCAGCGGCGCGAGCGGCGGGGTGGAGGTAGACCCGCCCTGCCCATCCGCCGTGCCGCCGATGATCGAGGTCGAGGACGAAACCGACGGGCGCGTCCGGCTCGATTGCAGCGGCAGTCGCTCGATCTCGGAGACGGTGCTGTTCCCGATCTTGCCGCGCCAGCATCAGGGGATCGAGGACGTCCGGCTGGTCCTGTTCACCGAAGAGGACGGCAGCACTAGATATTATGGCACCTACACGGCGTTCAGCGGCACGGATGCCAAGCCGGAGCTGTTGACGGCCACCGGCCTGTCGTCGTTCGAGATGCGGCCGCTGACCGGGGATGCGGCGGACGCCAAGGGCATGGCGCTGTTTCCGCGTCGCGTGAATGGCCAGTTCCTGATGCTCGGGCGGCAGGATAGCGAAAGCATCTGGCTGCATCGCTCCGACGATCTGTACCGCTGGAACGGCGGCGCGAAGCTGGTCAGCCCGCGCTACCCTTGGGAGTTCGTGCAGATGGGCAATTGCGGCTCGCCGATCGAGGTGGACGAAGGCTGGCTGGTGTTCACCCATGGCGTCGGCACCGTGCGCAACTATTGCATGGGCGCGTGCCTGCTCGACAAGGCTGACCCGTCCAAGCTGCTCGCGCGCACGCCCGATCCGATCCTGGAGCCCGGCCCGACCGAGCGCGACGGCTATGTCCCCAATGTGGTGTATGGCTGCGGCGCGCTGCTGCATGGGCGCGACCTGCTGATCCCCTATGGCGTTGCGGACAATTTCGCGACCTTCGCCACCACGACGGTCGACAAGCTGCTGGGCGCGATGGAGTGACGCCGCGGCCCGGCCACGATAGGGCCGCGCGATGACCGATCTTCCCCCGCCACCTGTCGCCGACAAGCGTCCCTACAGCTTCACCATGCACGGCGTGACGATCGACGACCCCTGGGCGTGGCTGAAGGACCCCGATTATCCCGATGTGGACGACGAGGACGTGCTGGCGTATCTGGCGGCCGAGAACGCCTATTTCGAGGCGGCGATGGCGCCGCGTGCCGCCCTAACCGACCGGCTGTACGAAGAGATGAAGGGCCGCATCAAGGAGGATGAATCCTCCGTGCCGCAGAAGGACGGTGACTGGCTCTACTGGACCGCATTCGAAACCGGCGGCCAATATCGCAAATGGTGGCGGAAGCCCGTGGCGGGCGGGCCCGACGAGCTGCTGCTCGACGAGCCGGCGCTGGCCGAAGGGCATGAGTATTTCCGCCTGGGTGCCTTGTCGGTCAGCAACGGCGGCACCCTGCTGGCCTATGCGATCGACGACAGCGGCGCGGAGCGGTTCACCGTGCGCGTCAAGGAGATCGCCACCGGCGAGCATCTGCCCGAGGTGATCGAGAACATGCTGTCGGACCTCGTCTGGACGGCGGATGACAGCGGCTTCCTCTACGGCGTAGCGAACGACCAGTGGCGGACGGACAATGCGCGGCTGCACCGGCTGGGAACGCCGGTGGCGGACGACGTCGAGCTCTATCGCGAGGCGGACGAGGGCTATCGCGTCGGCGTCGGCGAGACGAGCGATCGGCGATGGCTGACGATCTCGACCGGCGACCATGTGACGAGCGAGCTGCGCCTGCTGCCCGCCAGCGATCCGCTGGCCGAGCCCATCCTGGTCGCGCCACGGCTGGCCGGCCGCGAGTATGACGCCGACACGCACGGTGATACGCTGTTCATCCACACCAACGACACCGACACCCAGTGGCGGCTCGTCACTGCGCCGATCGCGTCACCCGGCGAGTGGACCGAGCGGATCGCGCCGGACCCGCGCTTCTACATGACCGGCATCGCGCTGTTCCGCGACTTCTTCATCGTCGAGGGCCGCGAGGACGGGCTCGATCAGGTCGAGCTGCACCGGTATGACCCGGCCGTTCCGCCGACGCGCATCGCCTTCCCGGAGGCGAGTTACGCCGCCGGGCTGGGCGACAACCCAGAATGGGCGATGGACGTGCTGCGGATCGGCTATGAGTCGATGGTCACGCCCGGCACCGTCTACGACTATGACGTCGCGACCGGCGGCCTGACGACGCTGAAGGTGCAGGAGATCCCGTCCGGCTATGACGGGACCAGATACCGAACCGAGCGGCTGCACGTCACCGCGCGCGACGGGACGCAGGTGCCGGTGTCGATCGTCTATCCGGCTGACTTCCCGCGCGACGGATCGCGGCCGCTCTATCTCTACAGCTACGGCGCTTATGGCCATGCGATCGATCCCGACTTCTCGACCGGGCGGCTTAGCCTGCTCGACCGCGGGTTCGCCTATGCGATCGCGCATATCCGCGGCGGCGATGATCTCGGCCAGCAATGGTATCTTGACGGCAAGCTCGACAAACGCACCAACACGTTCACCGACTTCGTCGACGTCGCGCGCGGGCTGATCGCGCAAGGCTGGACCAGCGCTGGCCGGATCGCGATCGCGGGGCGTTCGGCGGGCGGCGAGCTGATGGGCGCGGTCGTCAACTCCGATCCCGAGCTGTGGGGCGCGGTGATCGCCGACGTGCCGTTCGTCGACGTGCTCAACACGATGTTGGACGCAGACCTGCCGCTGACGCCCGGCGAGTGGCCCGAATGGGGCAACCCGATCGAGGACGAGGCGGCGTTCCACCTGATCCGCTCGTACAGCCCATACGAGAACGTGGCGGCACACGCCTACCCGCCGCTGTTCATCTCGGGCGGGCTCAACGATCCGCGCGTCACTTATTGGGAGCCGGCCAAATGGGCCGCGCGCCTCAGGGCCACCAAGACCGACGACAACATCCTGCTGCTCAAGACCAACATGGGCGCGGGCCACGGCGGCAAGTCGGGGCGGTTCGAGAGCCTGCGCGAGGCGGCGGAGGAACACGCGTTCGTGCTGTGGCAGCTGGGCGTCGGAACCTGAACTTCCACGCCCTGTTGCTGCGCTACGGCCTGGTCGCGCTGTTCCTCGGCGCAGGCTTCGAGGGCGAGACGGTCGTGGTCGGCGGCGGGCTGCTCGCGCACAGGGGCGTGTTCTCACTGCCCGGCGCGATGGCCGCGTCGTCGGCGGGGTCGTTCGTCGCCGACCAGTTGTTCTTCGCGGCCGGACGCTATTGCCGCGACCGGCGATGGGTGACACGCCAGCGCGAGCGTCCGGCGTTCTCGCGGGTGCTGCGGATGCTGGAGCGATACCCGGTCGCCTTCATTTTTGCGTTCCGGTTCATCTACGGCATCCGCACGATCAGCCCGGTCGCGATCGGCACCAGTCAGGTGCGCGGGTCGGTGTTCCTGGCGGTCAACGTCGTCGCCGCGATCGTGTGGGGCGTCGTCTTCACCGCGATCGGCTATGCGTTCGGGCACGAGGTCGAGCGGGTGCTGCACCGTCTCCTGCCGTCCCCCACGACGGTCGTGGTGGTCGGCGCCTTCGTCGTGGTGTCGCTGATCGCCGTCCATCTGGTCCGGCGACGTCTCGCCGCGAGGAACGACGTGGACCGGCGGCCCGAACAAGGCGCTTGATTCGTCGCGGGCGCTACGGGATGACCGGCACCGACCAAGGGAGGGCATCTGCATGATTTCGCTCGTCTGGCTGCTGATGCAGGCCGCCTCGGCCGGAGCGGCCCCGCCGTTCGTTCCCGCCGTCGCGCCATGGACGGTGGTCGATCGCACCAATCCCGCGACCGGTGCGCGATCGGTCTCCGCCGCCGCGGTCGCGCCGGGCGGTACCGGGCGGCTGGTGGTGCGCTGCGACCATGCGCCGATCGCCGTCGTCTCGGTCCAGTTCATCCCGCGCGACGCCTATCGCGGCTTCGGCGTCCAGCCCGTCTCGCTTCAGTTCGACGGCGGCACCGCGCTGATCGACAATTGGGAGCTGCTGGGCGCCGGCGCGATCGAGCGCGAGGAGCATGCGATCGCCACCCTGACGATGGGCATCGCCCATGCCCGCCGGATCCATCTGCACACCGTCGATCGGGCGGGCGTGCCGCTAGACCTGACGCTCGACGGGCCGACCGACGACCTGCCGATCCGCCGGGTGGTGGAGGCGTGCGGACAGGTGCTCGGCCAGGTGCCCGCCCCGCCCGGCGCCGCCCCCACACCGCCGGCGGGACCCGCGAAGTGAGCGCGCTCGTCCGCGTCGAGCGGCACGGCGACGTGCTGGTGTTGACGCTCGATCGCCCCGATCGGCTCAATGCCGCGCCGCCGGCGATGTTCGAGGAGCTGAAGGCCGCCTTGAGCGCGCTGGACGGCGCGCGCGCGGTGTTGATCGCGGGGGCCGGTCGCGGCTTCTGCTCTGGCGCGGATGTCGCCGGCGGCGCATTGAACGCGGGCGATCCCGGCGCGGCGACCTATCGCGCGCTGACCGAAAGCTACAACCCGGCGCTGCTCGCGATCGCCGCGCTGTCCGTGCCGGTGGTCAGCGCGGTCCGCGGCCCGGCCGCCGGGATCGGGTGCAGCCTGGCGCTCGCGGCCGACTTCTGCATCGCGTCGGAGACCGCCTATTTCCTCCAGGCGTTCGTCAACATCGGCCTGGTGCCCGACGGCGGCGCGAGCTGGATGCTGCCGCGGCTGATCGGCCGCGCCCACGCCGCCGAGATGATGATGCTGGGCGAGCGCGTCCCTGCGGCCAAGGCGCTCGACTGGGGCATGATCCACCGTGTCGTGGCGGACGAGGCGCTGGACACCGAGGCGCTGGTGCTTGCGACGCGGCTGGCGGCGGGGCCGGCGGCGCTGGGGCTAATCCGGCGGCAGGCACACGAAGCGGCGAGCCTGACGTACGAGGAGGCGCTGCTGGCGGAGGCCGTCAACCAGCGTGCGGCGCGCGGCACTGCGGACAGCGCCGAGGGCGGCGCGGCGTTCCTCGCCAAGCGCAAGCCGGTCTTCCGCGGCGCATGACGAGCCTCGTCACCGGCGCGGCCGGGTTCATCGGCATGCATGTCGCCGACGCGCTGCTCGTGCGCGGTACGCCGGTGATCGGGATCGATTCGCTCAACAGCTATTACGATGTGGGCTTGAAACATGCCCGGCTGGCGCAACTGCGGGCGCGGCATGGCGACGCGTTCCGGTTCGAGGCGGTCGACTTCTCCGACCGGGCGGCGCTGGCGGCGACGACCGACGGGCGCGCGTTCGACCGGATCGTCCACCTAGGCGCGCAGGCGGGCGTCCGCCACTCGATCACCCACCCGCACGATTATGTCGCCGCCAATCTGGTCGGCCACGTCAACATGCTGGAGCTCGCGCGCCATCGCGGCGTTGCTCACCTCGTCTACGCCTCGTCCTCATCCGTGTACGGCGCCGCCGCGACCGTGCCGTTCCGCGTCGAGGACCGGACCGACCGGCCGCTATCGCTCTATGCCGCCACCAAGAAGGCGGACGAGCTGATGAGCGAGAGCTATGCGCACCTCTATCGCCTGCCGCAGACGGGGCTGCGCTTCTTCACCGTCTATGGCCCTTGGGGCCGACCCGACATGATGATGTGGATCTTCACGCGCGCCATGTTCGCGGGCGAGCCGATCCCTGTCTTCAACGAAGGCCGGATGGAGCGGGACTTCACCTTCATCGACGACATCGTCGCGGGCGTGGTGGCGGCGCACGACCATCCGCCCCCCGATGATGGCGCGGCAAAACCGGGCGGCAGCATCGCGCCGCATCGCATCTACAACATCGGCAACAACCGGTCGGAGCCGCTCGGCCGGGTCATCGACCTGCTGGAGGCCGCGACCGGCCGCCCGGCGGTGCGCGACCTGCTGCCGATGCAAGCCGGCGACGTGCCGCGCACCTACGCCGACATCAGCGCGATCGGGGCGGACCTGGGTTTCGTGCCGACGACCACCATCGACGTCGGCGTGCCGAAGTTCGTGGAGTGGTATCGGGCGTACCACGGGGTCTGACCTCGACCGTCATCCCAGCGAACGCTGGGATCTCGTTGATCGAGGGTCTTCCGATCGTAGAGACCCCAGCGTGCGCTGGGGTGACGGTGTCTCGGTGATGAGGTGATTTACCCCAGCCGACCCAGCCGATGGTACAGGTTGCTGTACTTAACCGACTCCGGCCCATCCTGCACCTCGGGCTGCTTCAGGTAATGGACCACCGCCGCGCGCATCAGGCGGAAATCCTCTGTCGAGAACACCGCGCGGACGCTGCGCGGGCCCGACGGGGTGGGGGCGGTCGTGTCTTCGGGCAGGGTGTCGGTGGTCATCGCGTTTCTCCTAATAGGCTCGTTCAGGCGAACTGGTTCCGCTCGCCGTCAGGCGAACTGGTTCATCGTGTTGTGTGCGCCGCCCGCCTTCAGCGCGGCGTCGCCCGCGAAATATTCCTTGTGGTCGTCGCCCAGATCGCTGCCGGCCATGTTCTGGTGCCGGACGCAGGCGACACCCTGGCGGATCTCCTGCCGTTGGACGCCCGCGACATAGCCCAGCATCCCCATCTCGCCGAAATAGTCGCGCGCCAGATTGTCGGTCGACAGCGCGGCGGTGTGATAGGTCGGCAGCGTGATGAGGTGGTGGAATATGCCCGCCTGCGCCGCCGCGTCGCGC
The DNA here is from genome assembly GCF_964237335.1 of uncultured Sphingomonas sp. NCBI lineage: Bacteria > Pseudomonadati > Pseudomonadota > Alphaproteobacteria > Sphingomonadales > Sphingomonadaceae > Sphingomonas > uncultured Sphingomonas sp. The sequence continues at coordinate 10,986 of NZ_CAXSHM010000030.1, read as the reverse complement.
TGGAAGGTGCGGATGCGCTCGTCCGCCTCCTGCCCGAGCGGCGTCGTGTCGTAGATCACGCTCATCAGTGCCGGCCGCTCGTACTTCGTCATGTCGCGGCCTTCCGCAGCCCAGGCGTCGAACACCTGCTGGCGGAAGTTGAGCGTCCAGTTGAACGAGGGCGAGTTGTTGTAGACGAGCTTGGCGTCCGGCACCGTCTCGCGGATGCGGTTCACCATGCCGGCGATCTGCGCGATGTGCGGCTTTTCCGTCTCGATCCACAACAGGTCTGCGCCGTGCTGCAGCGCGACGATGCTGTCGAGCACGCAGCGATCCTCGCCGGTCCCGGCGCGGAACTGGTAGAGGTTCGATGGCAGGCGCTTCGGGCGCAGCAGCTTGCCGTCGCGATTGATGAACACGTCGCCGCTCCGGCCCGCGCCCACGTCCTCGCAATCGAGATACGAATTATACTGGTCGCCGATGTCCCCGGGCTGGTGGCTGATCGCGATCTGTTTCGTCAGGCCGGCGCCGAGCGAGTCGGTGCGCGCGACGATGATGCCGTTGTCGACGCCCAGCTCCAGGAACGCATGACGGCAGGCGCGGATCTTGGCGATGAAATCCTCGTGCGGCACCGTCACCTTGCCGTCCTGATGCCCGCATTGCTTCTCGTCGGAGACCTGGTTCTCGATCTGAAGCGCGCAGGCGCCCGCCTCGATCATCTTGCGTGCCAGCAGGTACGTCGCTTCGGCATTGCCGAAGCCGGCGTCGATGTCGGCGATGATCGGCACGACATGGGTCTGGTGGTTGTCGATCGCGTCGGTCAGCGTCGCGACCTTGGCGGTGTCGCCCGCCTTGCGCGCCGCGTCGAGGTCGCGGAACAGCCCGCCCAACTCGCGCGCGTCGGCCTGGCGCAGGAAGGTGTACAGCTCCTCGATCAGCGCGGGCACGGTCGTCTTCTCGTGCATCGACTGATCGGGCAGCGGGCCGAAATCGGAGCGCAGCGCCGCGACCATCCAGCCCGACAGATAGAGGTAGCGGCGCTTCGTCGAGCCGAAATGCTTCTTGATCGCGATCATCTTCTGCTGGCCGATGAAGCCGTGCCAGCAGCCCAGCGACTGGGTGTATTGCGCGGTGTCCGCGTCATAGGCGGCCATGTCGGCGCGCATGATGCCGGCGGTATAGCGCGCGATGTCGAGCCCGGTGCGGAACCGGTTCTGCAGCCGCATCCGCGCCACCGCTTCGGCGCCCACGCCATCCCAATGGCCGCTGCCCGCGATCACGGGGTTCAGCTCTTCGATGGTGGCCTGGTACGTCATGCGGTATCCTCTGGTCGTCAGTGCGATGCGTCCCGATGCCGCGTGGCGCACCGTCGCGGAAGGACGATGAGTGACACGGTGTCACGACGCGACAATTGCGGATCGTCACGATGTGACATACTGTCAGCCATGGCCAGTCAATCGGATCGCAAGCTGTATCTCGGGCCTCGCCTGCGCGTGCTGCGGCGCGAGCTGGGGCTCAACCAGACACGCATGGCCGAGGAGCTCGGCGTGTCGCCCAGCTACCTCAACCATCTGGAGCGCAACCAGCGGCCGTTGACGGCGCAGATGCTGCTGCGATTCGCGAGCGTGTACGACATCGACATGCGCGCCTTCGTCGCCGGCGCGAACGAGGCGGCGGCGAGCGACCTGCACGAGATCTTCGCCGACGAACTGGTCCGCGACGTCGAGATCCCGCGTCACGAGATCATCGAGGTGGCGGAGAATTACCCCGCCGTCGCCGACGCGGTGGTGCGGCTGTTCCGCGCGCTGACCGACCTGCGCCAGATGCCCGAGCGCGTCCGCCCGGAGGAGATGGCGGCAAGCCGCACCGCCTCGCCGCTCGGCTGGCTCGGCGAGGTGCTGGAGGCGCGGCACAACCATTTCGCGGAGCTGGACGCAGGCGCCGAGGCGCTGGCGGACGAGCTCGCGAACGGGCCGCCCGGTCCCGAGACATTGCGTGAGGCGATGACCCGCCGGCTGGCCGACGCTCACGGCACCAGCGTGCGGATCGTGCCCGCCGACATGATCGCAGGCTCGCTGCGCCATTACGACTATCATCGCCGCCGCTTGTTGCTGTCCGAGCGACTGCCGCCGGCGAGCCGGCTGTTCGGCATCGCCTACCAGCTCGCACGGACGGAGCTGGGCGAGGCGATTGCCGCGGCGGTCGAGGCGGCACGGCCGCCGGACGCGGAGGCCAGGCGACTGCTACGGATCGCGCTGATCGACTATGCGGCGGCGGCGATCGTCATGCCCTATGCGCGCTTCCACGTCGCGGCGGAGGCGACGCGGTACGACGTCGACCTGCTCGCGGCGCGGTTCGGGGCGTCGGTGGAGCAGGTGGCGCACCGGCTGACGACCCTCGATCGGCAGACCGCGCGCGGGGTGCCGTTCTTCCTCCTGAAGCTCGACGGCGCCGGCAACGTCGCCAAGCGGTTCGCGGCCGAGGCGTCGCCGCTCGCGCGGTTCGGCGGCGGCTGTCCGCGCTGGCGCGTTCACGGCGCCTGGCGGCGCGCGGGCGAGGTGGTGACCGACGTCGCCGAGATGCCCGACGGCAGCCGCTATCTCGCGACCGCGCGACTGGTGGGGCGGACCGGCGCGCGCGAGCCGTTCCTGCTGGTGCTCGGCTGCGATGCGCGCCACGCCGAGCGTATCGGCTGGGCGGACGTGCTTGTGGCCGCCGCCCCGACCCCGATCGGCCCCGCCTGCCACCTGTGCGAACGCCGCGCCTGCCCGGAACGCAGCCTGCCGCCGATCCAGTGCGTACTCGACCTCGACGAGCTGGACCTGCCGGTGTCGCCCTATCCGTTCCGGGGGACGTGATGGTTGACGCCCCACCTCCGCCTCCGCAAAGCGCGCGCATGCGCTTCTTCTCCGACAATGCCGCGCCGGCCTGCCAGCCGGTGCTCGACTCCGCCGCCGCCGCCAACGCGCTCGACACCGCCTATGACGGCGATGCCTGGTCGAAGCGGCTGGACGCGCGCTTCTCCGAGCTGTTCGAGACGGAGGTGCGCACCTTGTGGGTGCCGTCGGGCACGGCCGCCAACTGCCTCGCGCTCGCGGCGATGTGCCCCCCGCACGGCGGCGTCATCTGCCATCGCGACGCGCACATCCAGAATGACGAGGGCGGCGCGCCCGAGTTCTATACCCACGGCGCCAAGCTGATGCTGGCCGACGGCGAAGGCGCCAAGCTGACGCCCGACAACGTCCGGGCGGTCGCCGATGCGATCGCGGCCGACGTCCACCGCGTCCAGCCGCACGCGATCTCGATCACCAACGCGACGGAATACGGCCTCGTCTATCAGCCCGACGAGGTGGCAGCGATCGGCGCGCTGGCGAAGGAGCGCGGGCTCGGCTTCCACATGGACGGCGCGCGCTTCGCCAATGCGGTCGCGAGCGCGGGCTGCTCGGCGGCGGACGTGACGTGGCGCGCGGGCGTCGACGCGCTTAGCTTCGGCTTCATCAAGAACGGCGGGATGACGGCGGAGGCGCTGGTGTTCTTCCGCCCGGAGCTCGCCACCGACACGCTGCGCCGCCGCAAGCGCGCGGGGCTGCTGCTGAGCAAGGGGCGCTACCTCGCGGCGCAGCTGCTCGCGATGGTGGAGGGCGATGTGTGGCTGGCGAATGCGCGCGCGGCGAACGCCGGCGCGGCGCTGCTGGCACGGGCGGCGAACGGGCGCCTCGTGCATCCGGTCCAGGCCAATGAGGTATTCCTGCGCGTGACGGCCGACGAGGCGGCGGAGCTGCGCGCGAAGGGGTTCGACTTCTACGATTGGGGACCGGGCGAGGCGCGGCTGGTGATCTCGTGGAACCAGACCGAAGCGGACATCCGCCCGCTGGCGGAGGCGATCGGGGAGCTTTGACTTTCGCGTCTTCCTCACTTCGGGTTTGGCCAAACTCCCTACCCCCGCTCAGGCTGAGCTTGTCGAAGCCCTGCCCTTACTTGCAACCGTAGGAAGAAGGACAGTGCGTCGACAAGCTCAGCATGAACGGGCGGGTGGGGTCCAGCGCGAACCGGCTCATGGGGTTAAGCACGAACGGATTAGGGGAACCCAGCATGAACGGGGTGAAAGGCAGGAACAGGTACCTTTCGCCGTCCTGATCCCCTTCGCGGTCGTCACGCTGATCTGGGGCTCGACGTGGCTGGTGATCCGCGACCAGATCGCGGTCGTCCCTGGGCTGTGGTCGGTCGCCTACCGGTTCGCGCTCGCGGGCGCGGCGATGGCGGGGCTGGCGGTCGTGCGGCGCGAGCGGTTTCCGGCCGATGCCGCCGGCCTGGGCTTCGCCGCCGCGCTCGGCATCGCGCAGTTCACGCTTAACTATTCGCTCGTCTATGCGGCCGAGGCGCATATCACCTCCGGCCTCGTCGCGGTCGTGTTCGCGCTGCTGTTGCTGCCCAATGCGCTGCTCGGGCGGCTGGTGCTGGGGCAGCGATTGTCCGCGCGGCTGCTCGCGGGATCGGGCGTCGCGATGGCGGGCGTCGCGCTGCTGATCGTGCAGCAGGCGCGGTCGGACCCGAGCGGCCCGCACCAGACGGTGCTGGGCGTCGCGCTGACCGGCGCCGCGATCCTCGCCGCCTCCTGCGCCAACGTCGCGCAGGGGACGGCGATGGCGAGCCGCTATCCGATGACGGCGATGCTGGCGGTCGCGATGCTGATCGGGGCCGTCGTGGACGTGGCGCTCGCCTGGACCACCGTCGGCCCGCCGGTGCTGCCGCCGAACATCCGCTATGTGGCCGGCGTCGCCTATCTTGCTCTGGCGGGCTCGGCGCTGGCCTTCTCGCTCTATTACCGCGTGCTGCGGGTCATAGGCCCGGCGCGCGCGGCCTATGCGAGCGTGATCGTGCCGGTGATCGCGATGCTGCTGTCGACGCTATTCGAGGGCTATCGCTGGACGGCGCTCGCAGTCGCCGGCGCGGTGCTGACCGGCGCGGGGCTGGTGGTGGCGCTCAGCGCGCGCCCCGTCGCGGCCGCGGCGAGAAGGCGGAGCCCGACGCGATAATCCGGGTAGGCCGGCGCCCAGCCGAGCAGGCGCTTCGCCTTGCCGTTCGCCACCCGCCGGTTCTCCGCGTAGAAGCCGCGCGCCATCGGCGACAGGCTGTCGAGCGTCACCAGCGGCGGCGGCGGCAGGCCGAGCAGCCCGGCGGCATAGTCGATCACCTCGTCCTGACCGCACGGCGCGTCGTCGGCCAGGTTGTAGGCGCCGGCCGGTGCATCGAAGCCGGCGATCACGCCCGCCACGATGTCGTCGACGTGCACCCGGCTGAACACCTGTCCTGCGATGCCGGTCCGATGCGCCCGCCCCTCACGCACCCGGTCGAGCGGCGAGCGGCCAGGGCCGTAGATGCCGGGCAGCCGGAAGACGCGCGCGCCCCGCTCCAGCCACCCCGCGTCCGCCGCCGCACGCGCCGATCGCCGGCCGGTGCCGGTCGGCGCGCTCTCGTCCACCCAGGCGCCGCCGGCGTCGCCGTAGACGCCGGTGGACGACAGATAGCCGAGCCACTTGCCGCCGAGCCGGTCGCCGTAGCGGGACAGCACCGGGTCATCCTCCGCCGCCGGCGGCACCGATGAGAGGACGTGGCCCGCGCTCGCCAGTGCGGCGCCGACCGCCGCGTCGTCGTCGAACGGGATCGTGCCTCCTCGCCCGTCCTGCGTCGTGCCCATCGTTCCGGGTAGCCGGGCGGCGAGGCACGTGGCGGTGTAGCCGAGGCCGAAGACGAACAGGCGGATCATGCCGCCGGTGATGCCCGCTTCCCGCCGCGGCCGCCAGCGCCGGAACGAAGCGTCCTCATCGGCCATTGCATCGGCAGGACACAGGAGAGCGTGCGCGTGGCGGACGAAGCGGCCGAGAACATCGTCGATCCCAAGGACGCCGCCGAGAGCGCCGGGCTGGTCTACGTCACCGACGACGGCCCGGGCATCACCCGCCGCAAGAGCGGCAAGGGCTGGCGCTATCGCGACCCCGCCGGAAAGGCCATCAAGGACGCAGCAACGGTCGAGCGGATCAACAAGCTCGCCATCCCGCCGGCGTATGAGGACGTGTGGATCTGCCCCGACGCGGACGGCCACCTCCAGGCGACCGGCCGCGACGCGAAGGGTCGCAAGCAATATCGCTACCACGAGCGGTTCCGCGAGGTGCGCGACGGGACCAAATACGAGCATATGCTCGACTTCGCCGCCGCGCTGCCCGGCATCCGCGCGCGGATCGACGCCGACATGAAGAAACCGGGGCTTAGCCGTGACAAGGTGCTCGCGACCGTCGTTCACCTGCTGGAGACGACGATGATCCGCGTCGGCAACGCCGATTACGCGAAGCAGAACGGCAGCTATGGCCTGACGACGCTCACCACCCGCCACGTCGCGGTCGAGGGCAGCGAGCTCAAGTTCCGCTTCAAGGGCAAAAGCGGCAAGCAGTGGAACCTGAAGATCAAGGACCGCCGCGTCGCCAGGATCGTGAAGGCCAGCCAGGACCTGCCAGGCCAGCACCTGTTCCACTATCTCGACGACGAGGGCGAGCAGCACGAAGTCACGTCGAGTGACGTGAACGCGTATCTCAAGGAGATCGCCGGTACGCAGGTGACGGCCAAGGACTTCCGCACCTGGACGGGCACGGTGCTGGCGGCGCTGGCGCTGGCGGAGTTCGAGAAGTGCGACAGCCCGGCGGCCGCCAAGAAGAACGTGCGCGCCGCGATCGAGCGGGTATCGGCCCGGCTGGGCAACACGCCGGCGGTGTGCCGCAAATGCTACGTCCATCCCGAGGTGCTCGACAGCTACCTCGCCGACGAGCTCGTCCTCGAGATCAAGGAGGAGGTCGATCGCGAGCTGAACGACGGCACGAGCGACGCGGGTGGCGCGCTCCGTCCGGAGGAGACGCTGGTGCTGGCGTTCCTGCAGAAACGGCTGGCCGCGAAGGCCCCGCTCGCCTCCTGACCGCTCAGCGGCGGCGGCCGTGTCGGATCAGGCCGATCGCCGCGATCGCCGCCCAGGCCGCCTCGATCAGCGCGGACGGCAGGTTGAACGCGCCCCAGAGCGAGGCGAGGATCAGCAGCGCGCCGACCAGGTTCATCGCCAGCGCCGACGGCTGCGTCGCCCCCAACCGCCCCGACACGGTCAGCGCATAGGCGACGAGCAGCAATACGACACCGACCAGCCCCACGGCATCCAGCGGCGACACCGATACCCCGTGCTCAGAAATCGACGTCGTCGTAATGCGACGGCGGGCTCAGCAGCTCCATCCGTTCCGCCAGCAGCGGGCGGAAGCTCGGCCGGCTTTTCAGCCCGCGATACCAGCGCGCGGTCTGCTCGTGGCTCTTCCAGTCGATGCCGCCGAGATAGTCCGTCACCGAGATCTGCGCGGCGGCGGTGAGGTCCGCGAGGCTCAGCGTCGCGCCGCCGAGCCACTGGCGGTGATCGAGCAGGTAATCGATATAGTCGAGGTGCTGGATCGCCGCCTTCATCGCCTCGCGCAGTCCCTTGGCGTCGGGCGAGGCGCGGTGGGCGAGCCGCTTGATCATGCGCTCGTGCAGCAGCGGCCCGGTCACGTCGCAATAGAAGGATCCGTCGAACCACGCGACCAGCCGGCGGATCTCGGCGCGGTTCTCTGCGGTGCCGGTGATCATCGCGTTGCGCTCGACCGTCTCCTCGAGATATTCGCAGATCGCCATCGAATCGATCAGCGGCGCGCCTTCCCGCGCGGCATCCACCATCACCGGCGTCTGGCCCGCGGGGTTCATGTCGAGGAACTCGTCCCGCCGCGCCCAGGGGGACTCGCGCACCAGCTCGTAACCGATGCCCTTTTCGCCCATCAGCAGGCGCACCTTGCGGCTGAACGGACATAACGGGAACTGGTACAAGAGCCACATGCCAATGTGTTACGCGCGCTTCCGCCGGTGCGATAGAGTGGACAAAACGAGTACGAAACGTTTAGCGCCGGTGGATGGCGGCATCCTTGTTCCTTCTGCTGGCGGTGGTGCTGGCGTTCACCGCCGGCGGCGGACCGTGGGCGCTGATCGCGACCGTCGTCGCAGGCGCGGCGGCGGGCACGACATTGCCCGATCTCGACGCGGCGCTGGGCCTGCGCCACCGGAGCGCGTTGCTGCACGGCGTGCTGCCGATGGCGGTGGCGCTGCTCGACCGGCGCACCTGGCCGGTGGCGGTGGGGCTGGGCTTCGGCATCGGGCTGCACCTGGCGGCGGACCTGTTCCCCCGGCGGATGCACGGCTTCGCGACGATCAAGCTGCCGCTATGGGGCTCGATCGGGCCGCTGGCGTCATACCTGTGGATCGCCGTCAACGCGGTCGGCAGCCTGACGGGGGCTGCGCTGATCCTGGGCCACGTCGCCGACCGGCAGGTCGCGAGCGGGGCGCTGGCGGGGGTGGGCGTGCTGGGCGTCGCCTACCTCGTCACCACCGACGGCGGCTGGTGGGCGCTGGCGATGTTTGCGGGGTTGGGGTGGCTGGCGTTGCGATAGGGCAGGCTCGTCCCGTGGCAGCGCGCCGGTACATCGCGAAAACAGGTCAAGTTCATCTCGGTTCGAGGAAAGACTAACCTGACGTGGCATCAAGACGCCAGCTCATCGAAAGGCTTCTCGTCGCGGGTGAGCCGCACCACCGCCCCGACAAACTCGGTCGAGCGAAACGGCTTCTCGATCCGCTGTACGTGCGATAAATCGGACGGGATAACGGCAGCGTCGTAGCCGGTCACGAAGATGAAGGGGACTCCCTGTTCATTCAGCATCCGAGCGAAATCGAAACTTGGTCCGCGCCCGAGATTGATATCCACCACCGCACCGTCCAGCTCACCTGATTCACTTAGCTGGTCGCTCTGAAAGTTTGACCCGAATGGCCCGACTATCTTGGCACCCGCCTGCTGAAGCAGAAGCTTTTCATCCTTCGCCAGATAGAAGTCATCCTCAAGGATCAAAATCCTTTTATCCTTTAGCGGTAAAGACTTTGTCATCCCACTTCCCTGAACGAGCCGACGTTTGTTTGAAGGATGCTGGGAGTTTCGCGAAGCGGGAATTCGATGGTCGTGACGAGGCCGTCGGGCCTGAACTCCATGCTTCCTACCCCCTCTAGCTCATAGGGCACCCGCTCCATGATCAGTTCCGTGCCGAACCCTTTTCTGGGTTGAGAGCTACTCAAAGCGATCCCGAACTCGGACCAGATCAGGCTCAACCGGGGCCATTCCTCGCCGTCGAGAAGAGCCCAGCGCACATCGATACGCCCCGATCCCACGCTCAAGGCTCCGTACTTCACAGAATTGGTAGTCAGTTCATGGACAGCCAGACTCAGGACCTCAGCGGCCTTGCCCGGCAACGGAACGTTCGGCCCGGTTACGGTGAAATGGTGCGCCTTCGCCGACTGAGCTGCCAATTCGTCGAGAACGATGGTTTGTAGATCGACGCCGGCGCCGGTACCGCGGGTGAGCAGGGCCTGGGTCCGCGCCATCGTGCTGATCCGGCCTTCGAGATGCTGTGCATAGCTTTCCACCGTTTCAGCGGTCTCGGCGGTCTGGCGGGCGACCGAGCGGATCATCGCCAGAATGTTTCTGACGCGGTGTTGAAGTTCAGCAAGCAACAACTGCTGAAGTTGGTTCGCGCGCTTCAAGGCGGTGATGTCATGGATCGCGACCACCGCCCCGCTTACCTCGCCCGCCGCATCCCAAAGCGGGGCAGACGAAACCTTCGTCCATTCCTCACTGCCATCCTCGGCGGTATACCGCATCTCGAGGCCCGGGAACGCTCGCTCTCCTCGAAGAGCGCGAGCGCTAGGCCAATCCTCGGGATCGACGAGACACCCGCTAGCATCGTGAGCCTGCCACCGTTCCTGCTGCTGCTCGTCGCGCGATGGGATGACGTCGGTCGGAAGGAACCGTCGTATCTCTGCATTGGAGACGATCAGTCGGCCAGTCAGGTCCATGATCCCCATTCCGACAGGCAGCACCTCGAACGCGGTGGCAAGCCGCTCCTCGCTTTCACGAAGCCGTGCCTCGGTCTGGCGCAGAGCGTCGATTTCCGCTTCGGCTCGGACCCGCGCGGTTTGGTCCTGCCAGGAGATGAACTGGTAGAGTGTTCGCCCCTCGTCATCCTTGAACGCGCTGAGAAGAACGGACGCAACGAAACGAGAGCCGTCCTTACGGTATTGAACCGTATCGAGCAGCCCGTCGCGATCTTCTTCGAGCGCTCGGCGAAGCTTCTCACCGTCCTCTGGCCGCGTGCCGGACCCGTCCATGAAGAAGGGCTGCTGGCCAAGCACCTCATCCAGCTCATAGCCGGTAAGAGCCAGGAATGCCTGATTGGCAAAGACGATGGGATTTCCGGGTAGAGTAGGGTCCGTCATCGCCATCGCCATGCGGGTCGCGCGTACGGCCTCGACGAACACGCCGCCCCGCTGCCGGAGCTCCTCGATCGCGGCTTCTACGTTCGATCGCGCGTTCGTGCCGGGCAGATCGGCCGCAAAGGCATTGCACGAGGAGTCGTCAGGCGTAGGCGTCAATGTCCCGGCTTTCGTGATCGAGATGAAGGTAAAGGGGATTGAAGCCGGTTGCTGCCATCATCGCCGGCATGTCCGGAAGCCGAAGCCGCCTACGCTCAAGTTCCACCAAACCTTGCCGTCGGAAATCCATAAGGGTGCGGTTCACATGCACTGATGTCAGACCTGTCGCGTCGGCGAGGTCGTTTTGTGTCAGCGGGAGGTCGCAACTTTCCCCATTCACAAGACCGGCCGTGCGAAGACGACAGAACAGCTCGACCAGAAGATGACCGAGCCGCTCGTAAGCAGATCGTTGACCGATGTTCAGCAGCCATTCGTTCTGGATAGAGGCATTGACCAAGTCGTTCCACCGGAACGCTTGTGCAATGGAAGGACAATCCTCTCTAAGACGTTCTACAACATAAGCTGGGATTTGCGCAACTCTCAGGTAACTGCTCACGGGGTTGGCGGGAGAGGGTTGCGGTGGGCGCGAGTATCTGA
>NZ_CAXSHM010000029.1:0-40027 GCF_964237335.1 uncultured Sphingomonas sp. | reverse complement strand
GCCGAAGATCTGGATGCCCGATGCCGCCCGGGCGAAGGGCACGCACTGGCCGACATAGTCGAGCAGCGACCCCGCGGTCGCCGGGGCGGCGGGAAGCGTGGCCGCGACGGCGGCGAGACACAGGGCAGAGAGGATCGCCTTCATGCGCCCGGCGTAGGGCGGTCGGGCTCAAGCGGCCGTTGCAATTGGTGGTTAACCGGACGGAAGTCCGTGGACGATCGTCTGCGCGACCCTCTTTCTTCTTTCGTCTATCCTGACCGTGTCGAAGCCTGTCCTGAGCTTCGCCGAAGGGGGCTGCCTGCTCTGATCCCGTTGGAGTTGAAGCGGGAAGAAGGGCATTGCTTCGACAGGCTCAGCATGGGCGGGGGACGAGACGTAAGGTCCCTAGCGTCCCTGCCGCCGGGCCATGAAGGCCAGCCGCTCGAACAGCATCACGTCCGCCTCGTTCTTCAGCAGCGCGCCGGCGAGCGGCGGGATTGCCTTGGTCATGTCGCGGTTCTGCAGCACGTCGAGCGGCATGTCCTCGTGCAGCAGCAGCTTGAGCCAGTCGATCAGCTCGCTGGTGGACGGCTTCTTCTTGAGGCCCGGCACCTCGCGGATGTCGTAGAACACGTCCATCGCTCGGTTGACGAGCAGCTTCTGGATGCCCGGAAAGTGCACCTCGACGATCGCCTGCATCGTCTCGCGGTCGGGAAACTTGATGTAGTGGAAGAAACAGCGGCGCAGGAACGCGTCGGGCAGCTCCTTCTCGTTGTTGCTGGTGATGACGACGATCGGGCGTTCGACCGCGCGCACCGTCTCGCCGGTCTCGTAGACGTGGAACTCCATGCGGTCGAGTTCCTGGAGCAGGTCGTTGGGGAACTCGATGTCCGCCTTGTCGATCTCGTCGATCAGCAGCACCGGCGGCGAGGGGCGCGTGAACGCTTCCCACAATTTGCCCCGGCGGATGTAGTTGCCGATCTCGTTGACGCGCGGATCGCCGAGCTGGCCGTCACGCAGCCGCGCCACCGCGTCATATTCGTACAGGCCCTGCTGCGCCTTGGTGGTGGACTTGACGCCCCACTCGATCAGCTCGGCACCCATCGCGCGCGCGATCTCATGCGCCAGCACCGTCTTGCCCGTACCCGGCTCGCCCTTGACGAGCAGCGGGCGGCGCAGCGTGACCGCGGCGTTGACCGCGACCTTCAGGTCGTCGGTGGCGACATAATCCTGCGTACCGTCGAAGCGTTTCATGTAAGCGGCGTAGCGCCGGCGAGGCGCCGCGCCAAGCGGGTGTTACCGTCCGCGAGCGGCCGCGCGTGATTCGAGCAGCTGCCAAAGTCCGCGATGCTGGGCGAGCACCTGTTGGCCGGCGAACAGCGCCGCGCGGCGGTGGCTCTCGACGATGCCGGGGTGCACGAACGCGTAGGGCTGGGGGACGACCCCGAAGCGCAAGGCCGCGACGTCGAGCAGGCGGTGGATCGCGACCCAGTCCAGCAGCAGCGCAGCGACCGCGCCGAGCGCGCAGCCCGCCCGGTCTGACCCCGCCAGCATGTCGAACGCATGGCGCTGACCGGAGATGGTGGCTTCCGCCTCCGCCTGGCCGGGCGTGGAGGGCAGGGGGCCGGCGGCGGCGACCAGCCCGGCGAGCCAGGCGCGCTCGGCCGCGAACGACGACGCGGCCTCCGGCAGCCAGTCGGGCACAGCTTCCGCCCGCGCGGCGGCGTGATCGACCAGGCCTGGGTGGTGCCCATGTAGGAGGCAGACAGCGTGGACCGCATCCGACAGGTGTCGCGTCGGGGCACGCGGCGCGCAGAGCGTGTCGACGTAGCTGCTCGACGCCGTCCCCTCATGCACCACCAGGCTCGCCAGGGACGGCGGCACGGCGGCGATCTGCTCGGTCTGGGTCAACATCGGCTCCCGCGACCCGCCACGGCGCTCATTGGGAACGCGCGGTGGGTCACTCGGACGGCAGTAGCGCCATCGACGTAAACATGAAGTTACGCATGACAGCGCACGCCGATCATTACCTGCCGTTCACCGCCCGCGGATCATTGGTCCAGGAATGACCGCATCTTGCGGCTGCGCGACGGGTGCTTGAGCTTGCGGAGTGCCTTCGCCTCGATCTGGCGGATGCGCTCGCGCGTCACCGAGAACTGCTGGCCGACCTCCTCCAGCGTGTGGTCGGTGTTCATGCCGATGCCGAACCGCATCCGCAGCACGCGCTCCTCGCGCGGGGTGAGCGAGGCGAGGACACGGGTCACCGTCTCCTTCAGGTTCGCCTGGATCGCCGCGTCGACCGGGATCACAGCGTTTTTGTCCTCGATGAAGTCGCCGAGGTGCGAATCCTCCTCGTCGCCTATCGGCGTCTCGAGGCTGATCGGCTCCTTGGCGATCTTCATTACCTTGCGCACCTTCTCCAGCGGCATGGAGAGGCGCTCGGCCATCTCTTCCGGGGTCGGCTCGCGGCCCTGCTCGTGCAGGAACTGGCGGCTGGTGCGGACCAGCTTGTTGATCGTCTCGATCATGTGGACGGGGATTCGGATCGTGCGCGCCTGGTCGGCGATGCTGCGGGTGATCGCCTGACGGATCCACCACGTCGCATAGGTCGAGAACTTGTAGCCGCGGCGGTACTCGAACTTGTCGACCGCCTTCATCAGGCCGATGTTGCCCTCCTGGATCAGGTCGAGGAACTGCAGCCCGCGGTTGGTGTATTTCTTGGCGATCGAGATCACGAGGCGCAGGTTTGCCTCCACCATCTCCTTCTTGGCGATGCGCGCCTCGCGCTCCGCCTTCTGGACCATGTTGACGATCCGGCGGAACTCTGTGAGCGCCATGCCGGTCTGCTGCGCGATCTCGCCGATCTCGATGCGGATGCGGTCGACGGCCTCGCCTTCATTCGTGACGAAAGCGGTCCACTTCTTGTCCATCTTGCCCATCGACTGCAGCCAACTGTCGTCCAGCTCGTGGCCGACGTAGCGGTCGAGGAAGTCCTTGCGCGGCACCTTGTGGCGCTCGGCGAGGCGCAGCATCTGGCCGCCCAGCGCCGTCAGCCGGCGATTGAAGGCATAGAGCTGGTCGACGAGATATTCGATCTTGGCGTTGTGGAACTGGACGCTCTCGACCTCGGCCGTCAGCTCCTCGCGCAGTTTCTGATACTTGCGCTCGTCCGACGCGGACAGCTCGTTGCCCGCGCTCATGGCGACGAGCCGCGCCTGCTGGATCTTGCCGAACTTCTTGTACAATCCCGTGATGCTGGCGAACCGTTCCAGCGCGATCGGCTTGAGCTGCTCCTCCATCTGCGCGAGGCTGAGGGTGTTGTCCTCCTCCTCGTCGTCGCTCGGTCGCGGCGCGCGACGCTCGGTCAGATCGTCGTCGTCGTCGGCGACGGCGACCTCCTCGGGCTCGGCCTCTTCCTTGAAGCTCGCGCCGGCGGTCTTCTCGCTGATCTCGCCGGTGTCGTCGTCCTCGGCGCCCTCGACCTGCTCCGCGGACGGGCCCTTGGACAGCATCGCGTCGAGATCGAGGATTTCGCGCAACTGCATCGTGCCCTCGTTGAGCGCGGTGGACCAGTCGATGATCGCGTTGAAGGTGATGGGGGATTCGCACAGCCCCAGGATCATCGTGTCGCGGCCGGCCTCGATCCGCTTGGCGATGGCGATCTCGCCCTCGCGGCTGAGCAGCTCCACCGCGCCCATCTCGCGCAGGTACATGCGGACGGGATCGTCGGTGCGATCGACCGTCTCCTTCTTTTTCACCTCCGCGACATGGGCGGTGACGTCGGCCTCGGCGGCATCGGGCTCGACCACGTCATCGTCGTCGTCGGCACGCGCGGGCTCGTCGCCGTCCTCGCCGGCTTCCTCGTTTTCGACGATGTTGACGCCCATCTCGTTCAGCGCGGACATGACGTCCTCGAGCTGATCGGACGTCATCTCGCCCTGCGGCAGCGCCTCGTTGAGCTGGTCGTAGGTGATGTAGCCACGCTTCTTGGCGCGCGCGACCAGCTTCTTGATCGCCTGATCGTTCAAGTCGAGCAGCGGCTGGTCGCCGCCCTCGATCACGTCTGTCTCGCCGCTTGCTGCCGCACCATTCGTTTTCGCCATCACTCGCCCTCGATACCCGTCACACGCGCGTCCTCGTTCGACTGCATCAGATTGGCAAGACGCTGCCGCAGCGTTTCGCGTTCCGTCACCAGTTCCACCTGCCGCTCGAACGCCTCGGCCGAGAAGCTCTCCTGCATCGCGGCGGTCGCCTCGATCAGCGCCGCCTCGACCTCGGGCGCCGCGACCATCACCGCGATCGCCTCATCGAGGTCGGCACGCGACCGTAGCGGATCGCCGTCACGCTGACAGAAACTATAGGCCAAGCGATCGGCTCGCAGGAGTTCGGTGGCAATCGAGTCAAATCCGGACGAGGCCAATATGGTAAGGAGCCTGTCGCTATCAAGCGCACGGTCCCGCAGCGCTACCTCCACGACCGCCTCGAACAGGCGGGCGAGCGCGCCGTCCGCCAGCCTGAGCGAGCCGAGCACCTCGATGTGGCGCGCGATCTCCGCCGGGTGGCGGATCAGCCCC
Source organism: uncultured Sphingomonas sp. (assembly GCF_964237335.1). Lineage (NCBI taxonomy): Bacteria > Pseudomonadati > Pseudomonadota > Alphaproteobacteria > Sphingomonadales > Sphingomonadaceae > Sphingomonas > uncultured Sphingomonas sp. Next base: position 35,474 of record NZ_CAXSHM010000029.1, on the reverse strand, counting down.
GCCACCACCGCTTTGGCGAGGATCGGATCGATGCCACCCGAGCGCACCGCATGCGCGCCCGGATGGTCGCCGCCGGTCGGGGGGCGGGGGACGAACCGGCCGCCGCGCTGGAAGGGCTGGCGCGGCTCGAATGGGCGGTGCGGCTCGAAGGGGCGGCGCTGCGGCTTGAACTCGGCGTCGAAACGCTGGCGGAACTCGGATTGGTACTCGCTCCGGACGCTGGGGTCGGCGATGCCTTGCGCCAGTTCGTTCAGGCGATGGCGCAACCCCGCGCGCTCCTCGGGCGTCGTCACCGGCTGCGCCGTCAGCTCGTGCCGCCACAACCGGTCGGCCAGCCCCTGCGCCTCGGCCAGCAGCGCATCGATCGGCGCGCGCCCGTGCTTGCGCACCATGTCGTCGGGGTCCTGCCCGTCAGGCAGCGTCACGAACGACAGGCTGCGGCCCGGCGCGAGCATCGGCAGCGCGCGCGTGCCGGCGCGGATCGCCGCCCTCTGCCCGGCGGCATCGCCGTCCAGACACACGATCGGCACGTCGTGGACACGCCAAAGCCGTTCGAGCTGCGCCTCGGTCAGCGCGGTGCCGAGCGGCGCCACCGCCTCCTCGATCTCCGCCTGCGCGAGCGCGATGACGTCGAGATAGCCCTCGACGACGATCACCCGTCCGGCCTTGCGCGCGGCGGGCGCGGCGCGGTCGAGATTGTAGAGCGTCCGGCCCTTGTCGAACAACGGCGTGTCGGGAGAGTTCAGATATTTGGGCTCACCCTCCCCGATCACCCGCGCGCCGAACGCGATCACGCGGCCGCGCGGATCGCGGATCGGGATGGTCAGCCGGCCGCGGAACCGGTCGTACGGCTCCTTGCCCTCGACCTGGATCAGCAGCCCGGCCTCGACCAGCATCGCGTCGCCGAACTCCTTGAGCGCCGCGCGCAGCCTGCCGCGCGAGTCGGGCGCGTAGCCGAGCGCGAACCGCCGCCGCGTCTCGTCGGTGATCCCGCGCTTCTTCAGCAGCGCCTGCGCCGCACCGCCGTCCAGCCCGGCGAGCTGCGCCTCGAACCAGTCCGCGGCGGCCTGCATCACGTCGTGCAGCCCCTTCGCGCGCTCCGCCTTTTCCGCCGACTGCCGGTCTTGCGCGGGCATCTCCATGCCGGCCGCCTGCGCCAGCTCCTTCACCGCATCGATGAACGGCAGCCCCTGCTGCTCCGTCATCCACCGGATCGCGTCGCCATGCGCGGAGCAGCCGAAGCAGTGGTAGAAGCCCTTGTCGTCGTTGACGTAGAAGGACGGCGTCTTCTCGTTGTGGAACGGGCAACAGCCCCGGTGTTCGCGCCCGGCCTTCTGCAGCTTGGTGGTACGGCCGATGAGGGCAGACAGGTGGGTGCGGGCGCGGAGCTCGTCGAGGAAGGCGGGGGTCAGGGTCATGGGAGGGGCCGAGCTGGCTTCTCGACTGCGCTCGAAGCGAACGGCGTGATCAACTCCTCTCCGTTCGTTTCGAGCGAAGTCGAGAAACGCTCACGAGGTGGATGAGCGAAGTGAGATATGCGGGTCCAATCGCCCGCGATCAACGCCTCCTTCTTCGCGCGCGACCAGCCGCCCACCATCCGCTCCGCTTCCAGTGCTTCGATCCGCGATGGAAAATCCTGACTCCACACCAGCGTGACCGGCAGCCGGCTTGACGTGTAGCCGCATTCGCCGACGTGATGTTGACCGACACGCCGCTCGAGGTGATCGGTATGGCCAGTGTAGTAGCGGCCGTCCGAGCATCGCAGCATGTAGGCGTAAAAGGCCATTGGTTCCTGTCCCGAGCCAAGGGTCCTCCCGTATCGCATTGCGTGCGTCCGGTCACCGTTTCTCGACTTCGCTCGAAACGAACGGAAGTCGGGATGCCCTGAGACAAACTCAGGCGGAGCTACTGCGTAGCGAAATGCCTACCCCAACGCCGCCTTTACCAACCCGCTCGCCCTGCTCATATCCAGCGATGTCGCGTGCCGCGCCTTCAGCTCCGCCATCACCCGGCCCATGTCCTTCATGCCCGTCGCGCCCAGTTCCGCCTTGATCGCCTCGATCGCCGCCTTGGCGTCCGGCTCGCTCATCGCGGCCGGCAGGAAGCGCTCGATCACCGCGACCTCCGCTTCCTCGGCCTGTGCCAGTTCCTCACGGTTGCCCTGGCGGTACAGCGTGATCGACTCGCGGCGCTGCTTCACCATGCGTTGCAGCACCTCGACCACCAGTGCGTCGTCGTCGGGCGTGTTGCTTTTCGTCCGCTCCTCGATGTCACGGTTCTTGATCGCGGCCTGGATCAGGCGGGCGGCGGCCACGGTCTGCTTGTCGCCGGCCTTCATGGCGACGACGAGCTGCGTCTTGATATCGTCTCGGATCATGGGGCAGCCCTTAACACGTTGACGCCCCGATGGGCGGTCTTTAGCGAGCGGCGCTTAGCGACATCGCCGCCGACGACAAGGAGTGCCCGCCCGATCATGGCCGACGCCAACGCTTCGCATGTCCCGCCTTCAGGCGCGACCGGCTGCCTCGTGCTGGCATCGGGCGAGGTCGTGTGGGGCCGCGGCTTCGGCGCGGAGGGCGCGGCGGTGGGCGAGGTGTGCTTCCACACCGCGATGACCGGTTATCAGGAGATCATGACCGACCCGAGCTTCGCCGGGCAGATCATCACCTTCACCTTCCCGCACATCGGCAACACCGGCACCAACAGCGATGACGTCGAGGCGGACCAGCCGCATGCGCTCGGCATGATCGTTCGCGAGGACGTGACCGAGCCATCGAACTTCCGCAGCCACGAGCGGCTGGACGACTGGATGCGGCGGCACGCGCGCATCGGCCTGGCGGGCATCGACACCCGCGCGCTGACGCGGCGCATCCGCGGCCGCGGCGCGCCCAACGGCGTGATCGCGCACTCGGCAGCCGGGCAATTCGACGTGCCGGCGCTGCTGGCGCAGGCGCAAGGCTGGCCGGGGCTGGAGGGGATGGACCTGGCGCGCGAGGTCTCGACCGAGATGGATCGGGAGTGGGCGGGCGGCGTGTGGCGGCTGGGGTTTGGCTACCAGTCCCCGTCATCCCAGCGAACGCTGGGATCGCCAACCGGCGGGCGTGCCCACTCCGTGAGAGATCCTGACTTTCGTCAGGATGACGGAAGGGTGGTCCGCCCCCACGTCGTCGCGATCGATTACGGCTCCAAACGCACCATATTCCGCCAGTTGTGCGAGGCCGGCGCGCGCGTGACCGTCGTGCCCGCCACCGCCTCGTTCGACCAGATCATGGGTCTGGCGCCCGACGGCCTGTTCCTGTCCAATGGCCCCGGCGATCCCGCCGCGACCGCGGAGTATGCGGTGCCGGTGATCCGTCAGTGGCTAGCGACGGGCAGGCCGCTGTTCGGCATCTGCCTTGGCCACCAGTTGCTGGGGCTGGCGGTGGGCGCGACCACGACCAAGATGTTCCAAGGCCACCGCGGCGCGAATCACCCGGTCAAGCGGCTGGATGATGGTACCGTCGAGATCACGAGCATGAACCATGGCTTCGCGGTCGAGCGCGACAGCCTGCCCGCGACGGTGCGCGAGACGCACGTGTCGCTGTTCGACGGCAGCAACGCGGGGCTGGAACTGACCGACCGGCCGGCGTTCAGCGTGCAATACCACCCCGAGGCGAGCCCGGGGCCGCAGGACAGCTTGTATCTGTTCGAGCGGTTCGTGGAAATGCTGAGGTGAGACGCGACCGCCTCGTCGGCGCAGCGATCGGAGCAGGATTGACCTGCGTGACGTCGATAGCTGGGCTTCTCATACGTCAGGAACATCAATCTAATCAGCAATACCTTCTTCTTGAGCCCATGCCATCAGATCGACTGGGCACGTCAGATGTACCATTCACAGGCCAAAGTGCCGTAGGAGTAGCTATCCGTTGTCATGCCAACGCAGCGATGTTCTTGTTGGACGATCGGAACGGTATTGCGGCCAGCATGGCTGACAACAAAGCCGCGGTTTTGAATTGCCTGTTGCAGCACCGGGGCTCCCTGACTGCTCGTATATCGAACAAACGGTTAGCCTCTTCGGGAATTGTATTAGAGTAATGCCCAAACGCACTGACATCTCCTCCATCCTCGTCATCGGCGCGGGGCCGATCGTCATCGGTCAGGCGTGCGAGTTCGATTATTCGGGCACGCAGGCGATCAAGGCGCTGAAGGAGGAGGGCTATCGCATCGTCCTGGTGAACTCCAACCCGGCGACGATCATGACCGATCCCGAGCTCGTGGGCGAGGACGGGGCGACGTACGTGGAGCCGATCACGCCCGCCGTCGTCGCCAAAATCATCGAGAAGGAGCGGCCCGACGCGGTGCTTCCCACGATGGGCGGGCAGACCGCGCTCAACACCGCGCTCGCGCTGTTCCGCGACGGTACGCTGGCGAAATACGGCGTCCAGATGATCGGTGCCGACGCCGATGCGATCGACATGGCGGAGGATCGGCTGAAGTTCCGCGATGCGATGGATCGGATCGGGCTCGAATCCGCCCGCTCGGCGATCGCGCATACCGAGGCGGAGGCGCTGGCAGGGCTGGAGAAGGTGGGCCTGCCCGCGATCATCCGGCCGAGCTTCACCATGGGCGGATCGGGCGGCGGCATCGCGTACAACCGCGCGGAGTTCCTCCAGATCGTGCGCGGCGGGCTCGACCTGTCGCCCACCACCGAGGTGCTGATCGAGGAGTCGCTGCTCGGATGGAAAGAATATGAGATGGAGGTCGTGCGGGATCGCAACGACAACGCCATCATCATCTGCTCGATCGAGAACGTCGATCCGATGGGCGTCCACACGGGCGACTCGATCACCGTCGCGCCGGCGCTGACGCTGACCGACAAGGAATATCAGATCATGCGCAACGCGAGCATCGCGGTGCTGCGCGAGATCGGCGTCGAGACGGGCGGCTCCAACGTCCAGTTCGCGGTGAACCCCAAGGACGGCCGGCTGATCGTCATCGAGATGAACCCGCGCGTGTCGCGCTCCTCGGCGCTGGCGTCCAAGGCGACGGGCTTTCCGATCGCGAAGGTCGCGGCGAAGCTGGCGGTCGGCTACACGCTCGACGAGATCACCAACGACATCACCGGCGCGACGCCCGCATCGTTCGAGCCGACGATCGATTACGTCGTCACCAAGATCCCGCGCTTCGCGTTCGAGAAGTTCAAGGGCGCGACGGACACGCTGGGCACGGCGATGAAGTCGGTCGGCGAGGTGATGGCGATCGGCCGCAACATCCACGAGAGCCTGCAGAAGGCACTGCGAGGGCTGGAGACCGGCCTGTCGGGTTTCAACGTCGTCGACCATCTCGCCGGCGCACCACGCGCCGAAATCGAGGCGGCGCTGGCGACCGCGACGCCTGACCGGCTGCTGGTGGCGGCGCAGGCATTGCGCGAGGGCTTCACCGTCGCGGAGGTCCACGCGCTGGCGAAGTATGACCCGTGGTTCCTGGAGCGGATCGCGGAGATCGTCGCGGCGGAGGCCGGGGTGATGCGCGACGGCCTGCCGATCGACGCAGGCGGCATGCGGCGGCTGAAGGCGATGGGGTTCAGCGACAAGCGGCTCGCCTGGCTCGCGCTCAAGTCGGCGAACCTCCATGGCGGCATGGATCGCGGCATCGCGCGCAGCAGCGGCCTGATCCACGACGCAGTGGTGGCGATGACGGGCGGGGTTACCGAGGACGAAGTGCGCGCGCTGCGCCACCGGCTGGGCGTCCGGCCCGTGTTCAAGCGGATCGACACTTGCGCCGCCGAGTTCGACGCGAAGACGCCGTACATGTACTCGACCTACGAAGCGCCGAGCTTCGGCGAGCCCGAGGACGAGAGCGCGCCATCGGATCGCCGCAAGGTCGTGATCCTGGGCGGCGGGCCGAACCGGATCGGCCAGGGCATCGAGTTCGATTATTGCTGCTGCCATGCCTGCTTCGCGCTTGGCGCCAAAGGAACAGATGGGCCGGGGTACGAGACGATCATGGTCAACTGCAATCCTGAGACGGTGAGCACCGACTACGATACGTCCGACCGGCTGTATTTCGAGCCGCTGACCGCGGAGGACGTGCTGGAGATCCTGCACGTCGAGCAGTCGCGCGGGACGCTAGCGGGCGTGATCGTCCAGTTCGGCGGCCAGACGCCGCTCAGCCTCGCGCCCGCGCTGGCGGCGGCGGACATCCCGATCCTGGGCACATCGCCCGATGCGATCGACCTGGCGGAGGATCGCGAGCGGTTCGCGGCGCTGGTCGACAAGCTCGGCCTCAAACAGCCCGCCAACGGCATGGCGCGCAGCCACGCGGAGGCGACCGCGATCGCCGCGCGGATCGGCTACCCGGTGCTGATGCGGCCGAGCTACGTGCTGGGCGGCCGGGCGATGGAGGTGGTCGATGGGCCGGCGCAGCTCGACGATTATGTCCGTACTGCGGTGCAGGTGTCGGCGGAGACGCCGGTGCTGGTGGACCAGTATCTGCGCGACGCGATCGAGGTGGACGTCGATGCGATCTGCGACGGCGACGAGGTGGTTGTAGCAGGCGTGCTCCAGCATATCGAGGAGGCGGGCGTCCATTCGGGCGACAGCGCCTGTTCCATCCCGCCGTACAGCCTGTCCGCGGCGGTGATCGCCGAGATCGAGCGCCAGACCGAGCTGCTCGCGCGCGCACTGAACGTCGTCGGGCTGATGAACATACAGTTCGCGGTGAAAGATGACACTGTCTTCCTCATCGAGGTGAACCCGCGCGCGTCGCGCACAGTGCCGTTCGTCGCCAAGGCGATCGGCGTCCCCATCGCCAAGATCGCCGCGCGCGTGATGGCGGGCGAGAAGCTCGCCGACCTGCCGCGGATCGACCGGCACATCGCCTATTCGGCGGTCAAGGAGGCGGTGTTCCCGTTCAACCGCTTCCCGGGCACCGATCCGGTGCTGGGGCCGGAGATGAAGTCGACCGGTGAGGTGATGGGCATCGATCGCGACTTTACCGTCGCCTTCGCCAAGGCGCAGCTCGGCGCGGGGACGGTGCTGCCCGACGGCGGCACCGTGTTCATCAGCGTGAAGGGCGGCGACAAGCCGGTCGCGTTGCAGGCGGCGAAGCTGCTTGTCGGGCATGGCCTGCGCATCGTGGCGACGGCCGGTACGGCGGCATATCTCGAAGCGCACGGCTGTCCGGTCGAGCGGATCAACAAGGTGGCACAGGGCCGGCCGCATATCGTCGACCGGATCGTCGACGGCGGGATCGCCCTGATCGTCAACACGACGGAAGGGTGGCAGAGCCTGAAGGACTCGGCCGGCATCCGGTCGGAGGCGTTGGGGCGGCGCATCCCTTATTTCACCACCGCATCGGCCGCACTGCAGGCGGCGAACGCCATCGCCTCGTCCGCGCTGCGCAATCTTGAAGTACGGCCGCTTCAATCCTATTATGCCCGTTCGCGCGATTGATCCGATATCGGCGGGGGCATGCGGGCAGACCGACCGGTTTGCTCGGCAGGAAGTATTTGACGAAGGGCGGCGAGTGATGGCCACGGTCGAGAAGATGCCGATGCTGCAGGAGGGCCATGACAAGCTCAACTCCGACCTGAAGCGGCTGAAGCACGAACGTCCCGAGATCGTCGCGGCGATCGAAGAGGCTCGCGCGCACGGCGATCTGTCCGAGAACGCCGAATATCATGCGGCCAAGGAACGCCAGGGCCAGATCGAGGCGTCGATCGCCGATATCGAGGATCGCCTGTCGCGTGCGCAGATCATCGATCCGCGCGATCTGTCTGGCGACAAGGTCGTATTCGGCGCGACGGTGACGCTGCTGGACGAGGACGAGAAGCCCGTCCGCTATCAGATCGTTGGCCAGACGGAGGCAGACGCCAAGACGGGCCGCATCTCGTACAATTCACCGCTCGGCCGTGCGCTGATCGGGCGCAAGACCGACGATGAGGTCGAGGTGTCTGTGCCGGCCGGCGAGCGTTATTATCTGGTGTCGAAGGTCGAGTTCATCTGATTACGGGGGGTGTTGAAAAAGCCGGCAGTCTAGTTCGCTAAGCAATACCTAGTGAGCCACCAATAGCCGGCTAACGACCGTCAAAGCCCCGTCTCTGTGTTACGACAGGAAGACGACGCCCTTTAGTTGGCACCGCCAGCGATCATTCCGGGCTCGAGCAGCCTGTGCAGGTGGACGACGACATATTTCATCTCCGCATCGTCAACGGTCCGCTGCGCCGCCGAGCGCCACGCCTTCTCCGCACTGTCATAGTCGGGGAACACACCAACCACATCGATCGAGGCCAAATCCTCGAAGTCGAGGCCGCGGGGGTCGGTTACGCGACCCCCGAAAACGAAATGCAGTTTGCTCATGAGTTGGTAATCCGGTCGCGGCGAGACTATGTCCTTAGCGCGACCGGATCGGATTGCGAAGCCGCTACGCCGTCTTTCCGCGCGCGGCTTCGACCGCCGCCGTGCCGGCGCTCGTCGCCGCCTTGGTGAAGCCTTCGAACAGCTGGCGCGCCTGATCGCGTGCACCGTCCCGCGTCAGTCCTCGCGACTCCAGCTCAGACTTCCCGCTCTCCTTCGCCGCTGCGACGGCGGCGGCGGCCGTGACCGCGATCCGCTTGCCGACCGGGGCGAGCAGTTCACGCTCCTTCTGGCTGCGCGGTATCAGTGCCGCCGCGAGCGCACCGACCGCCAAGCCGCCGACGAGCACGCCGAGCGGGTTGGCCTCCAAGCTGTTCGCCGCCTGACGTGCCGCCTCGCGCGCGCCATCGCGGGACTGCTCGAACGCATGCTGCGCCTTGTCGCGGGACGAGGCAGCCTTGTTCGCGTCAGGCGTCTCGACCGCGGTGTCGCTGTTATGGTGTGACTTGGACATTGGAACCTCGTTTCTCGACAGGAAAAGGATCGATCAGTCGCCGCGGATCCGCGCGGCCCGCTTGGCGACATGACGGCGGCCGCGCCATCGCAGCAGGGGAATACCCAGCAGCAGCAGGCTGACAAGACCGCCGCCGATCGCCAGCCTCCGCGACTCGCCGTCCACGACCCGCCCAGCCGAGCGTCGCGCATCCGCGAGTTCACGGCGGGCTTCACGGACCAGCGTTGCGGGGCGCACACGCTCCTGAAGCGCGGCGACCGACCCGGTCAACCGAGTACGCGCCGCACGGGCATCCGCCTCCGCCTGAACTACACGGGCCTGCTGCGGTGTCACTTTGTCGCTCCAGGTACGGGTGCCAGCCGGCCCTTGCCGATGAAGGCAAGCAGGCCTGCCAACGCGAATACGATACCGACGACGATCAACGTCGCCCAGCCGGGGCCGACCAACGTCGCCAATGTCAGTATAAGCCCGACGAGCAACGCACCCAGTGCCTCAAGCACGAGCACGCCGGCGATTGCGAAGAAGACAACGGCGCCCTTGTAGGCCTGAGCCCGCTCGGCAGCTTTCGCCTTGTAGACGGCGACCTCGGCGTGCGCGACCTCGCGGGCATCATCGATCAGGCGGGAGACGAGAGCCGGAAGGGGCAATTCGCCCACGCCCTCGATGCCGGCAGTCGGAACGCGCGCCATGGATCAGGCGTCGCGCTGGTCGAGACCGGCCGAGGCCAACCTCGACACGACGAAGCCGAGCGCTGCAGCGACACCGATCGCTACGCCCGGGCTTTTGCGAACCAGCGCCCTCGCATCGTCGAGCAGGTCGTCGACTTTCTTGTCGCGTAGCCGATCGGCATAGCCTTGAGCCGTGCCGGCGGCCGTCCGGGCATAATGGCCGTATTGCTCACCGAGCTTCTCGTCGACCTGGCTGGCCGCATCGGTCAGCATCTGCGACAGCTGTTCGATCGCTCCCACCGCGCGCTCCTTGCCTTGATCGGCGAAGGTCAGCGCCTTCTCGCTGGCCTGCGACGACAGACGGGCGGCGCCGTCCTTCACCTGCTGCTTCGCCTCCGCGGTGCTCGCCGGGAGAACCGTCGCCGTCGGCGTCGCCGGACCGTCTTCGGGCTCGAACTCGGCTCCTGCCTCCTTCAGCGGCGCGGCGGGCACGAACTGCGTGTCGGCTGGCGGGGTCGCGTCACCGTCCGTCATCGGTTTCAGCTCGTTCTCATCCATCGCTCTGCTCCGTCTTGCCGTTCATATCGGTTCCACAACAAGCGTTCTCCCGCCCCGGTTCCATGCTCCGTACGCGCGATGCCGCCCGCGATTGCGCATGAGAGGTGGCCTCGCTAAGCCCCCACCGGAACCACTGGGGAGCCCTGCATCGTGACCGCCATCGTCGACATCCACGCCCGCCAGATCCTCGACAGCCGCGGCAATCCGACGGTCGAGGTCGACGTGCTGCTGGAGGACGGCAGCTTCGGGCGCGCTGCCGTGCCATCGGGCGCGTCGACCGGGGCGCACGAGGCGGTGGAGCGGCGCGACGGCGACAAGGCGCGCTGGGGCGGCAAGGGCGTCGACGGCGCGGTGCAGGCGGTCAACGAGGACATCGCGCAGGCCGTCGTGGGGTATTCGGCGGAGGACCAGGCCGATCTCGACCGGGCGATGATCGCGCTCGACGGCACGCCCAACAAGAGCCGGCTCGGCGCCAATGCGATCCTGGGCGTCAGCCTCGCGACCGCCAAGGCGGCGGCGGAGGCGCGCGGGCTGCCGCTGTACCGCTACGTCGGCGGCGTCGCGGCGCATGTGCTGCCGGTGCCGATGATGAACATCATCAACGGCGGCGAGCATGCCGACAATCCGATCGACTTCCAGGAGTTCATGATCATGCCGGTCGGTGCGTCCAGCATCGCCGAGGCGGTGCGCTGCGGATCGGAGATCTTTCACACGCTGAAGAAGGCGCTGTCGGAACGCGGGCTGTCGACGGGCATCGGCGACGAGGGCGGGTTCGCGCCCAATATCGCCAGCACCACCGACGCGCTCGACTTCGTGATGCGCTCGATCGAGGCTGCGGGCTATCGGCCGGGCGACGACGTCATGCTGGCGCTCGACTGCGCGGCGACCGAGTTCTTTCGCGACGGGCAATACCACATCAGCGGCGAGGGCCGCGTGCTCGATCCGCATGCGATGGCCGATTACCTGGTCGACCTCGCCGGCCGCTACCCGATCATATCGATCGAGGACGGCATGGCGGAGGACGATTTCGAGGGCTGGGCCGCGCTGACGAGCAAGCTCGGGCACAAGGTGCAGCTCGTCGGCGACGACCTGTTCGTGACCAATCCGGAGCGGCTGCGGATGGGGATCGACAAGGGCCTGGCCAATTCGCTGCTGGTGAAGGTCAACCAGATCGGCACGCTGACGGAAACGCTGGAGGCGATGGCGGTCGCGAGCCGCGCGGGCTACACGTCGGTGATGTCGCACCGGTCGGGCGAGACGGAGGACGCGACGATCGCGGACCTGGCGGTCGCCACCAACTGCGGCCAGATCAAGACGGGCAGCCTCGCGCGATCGGACCGGCTCGCCAAGTACAATCAGCTGATCCGGATCGAGGAGGAACTGGGCGACGCCGCCGTTTACGCCGGACGGACGATCCTGCGCGGCGACCGGCGCGCCACCGGGGCTTGATCCCGCCGCTGCGTCGGGTGACAAGAACGCAGGTTGGGTGAGGGCAGCGATGAAGCAGGCGTCGGGGCGACAAGGGCCAGGACGACAGGGGCCAGGGCGACCGGGATCGGGGCGAAACGCGGTGACCAAACGGCGGCAGAGCAGGGCCGTCGCGATGCTACGAAGCGCGATAGTGCCGGCGCTCGTCGTCGCGGTGATGGCGTTCTTCGGCGGCTATGCCGTGCTCGGCCGCAACGGTGCGCTCGCCTATGGCGACTACAAGCGGCAATTAGTGCGGCGGCAGGTTGAGTTCCAAGCGCTGGACAAGCAACGGACCGAGCTGCGCAATCGCGTCGCCCTGCTCGATCCGCGCCACGCCAACCCTGACATGGTGGACGAGCTGGCACGCAAGAAGCTGAACGTCGTCAATCCCGACGAGGTGATCGTCCCGCTTCAGTAACCGCCATCCTTCATGTCACAATCATCCTCCCCCGCTAGGGGGAGGTGGCCGACACTGCCGGACGGAGGGGGAGGGCTGGCTGACGTTTGACAATCCCTCCCCGAGCTTCGCTGGTCCGATTTCCGGGTCGATCGTGCCCCGCATGATCTTGAACGCGCGGGGCGCGTTCAACCGGGCACTCCCTGGCGAGGGAGGATTATTATCAATATCTATCTGCCCAGGAACGTCAGCAGGTCCTTCGTCAACCGGTCGCTGGCGGTGACGCTCAGCCCGTGCGGCTCACCGTCATATTCCACCAACTGGCTCTGCGCGATGCCGCGCGCGGCGGCGCGACCGGAGGCGTCGATCGGCACCGTCTTGTCGCCCGTCCCATGGACGATCAGCGTCGGCACACGGAACGCCGCCAGGTCGGGTCGAAAATCGGTGTGCGAGAAGGCTTGCGCGCAGGCCAGCGTCGGCCAGAGCCCGCCCATCAGAGCCATCGACGTCGCCCAGTCGATCACATCGCTGCTGACCGGATGGCTGACCAGCCCTACTCCAAAAAACGCCGGGATGAAGCTGTGGCGGAAGAAGTGCGCGCGATCCTTCTGGATGCCGGCACCGATCTGGTCGAAGGTCGACTGCGGAACACCATCCGGATTGTCCTGCGTCTGCAGCATGTACGGCACCACCGACGAGATCAGCCCGGCCGCGACCACGCCCTTGCCACCGTGCCGGCTCATGTAGCGCGCGATCTCGCCGCCACCCATCGAGAAGCCGACGATCGCCGCATCGCTGTCCGCGCCCGTCTCCTTCATGACGTCGGCGAGATCGTCGGCGAGCGTGTCATAGTCATAGCCTTTCCACGGCTGCGCCGACCGGCCGAACCCGCGCCGGTCATAGGCAATCGCCCGGAACCCGGCCTGCGCGAGCGCGAGCGCCTGCGCGTCCCAACTGTCGGCATTGAGCGGCCAACCGTGGGTCAGGATCACGGGCCGACCCGTGCCCCAATCCTTCACGTACAGGTCGGTGCCGTCACGCGTCTTGATGTAGGCCATCGGGTGTCTCCTCGTTCGTCTGGTCCAACGGCCCGCCCCGGCACGCCGTTCCGCCGCTGGCGCGCGCGGTCGCCATCTGCCACGATGGCCCGAACAGGGGAGACGAGCGCATGCGGGTGGCACGATGGATCGCGTTGGGGTTGCTGGCGGCGACGGCGCTGGGGACGCCGATGCCGAAACCCGCGTTTGCGCAAGCGGCGCCGGCAGGCGGCTGGGCGGGCTTTCGCGACGGCTTCATCGAGGAGTGGTTCCGGCTCGATCCGTCGAACGCCGTCTATCAGGGCCGGCACGATTTCGACGGCCAGTTGCCCGATTGGAGCGAGGCGGGACTGGCCCGACAGGCCGTCTATCTCAAGGCGACGCTCGCCCGAGCCCGGGCCTTTCCGGTCGCCGGGATGAACGCACAGGATCGGTTCGAGCGCGACTATCTCATCAAGGTCGTCGAAGGTAAGCTGTTCTGGCTGACCGACGCGGACCAGCCGCATCTGAACCCCGCCTATTACGTCGGCGGCGGGCTCGATCCCAACGTGTACATCGCGCGGACCTATGCGCCGCCTGCCGTCCGGATGAAGGCGGTGATCGCGATGTTCCGCAACGTGCCCGCCGCAGCGAGCAACATCCGCGCGAACCTGAAGACGCCGATGCCGGTCAGCTTCATCGATTACGGCGTCGCCGGCTTCGGTGGGTTCGCGGACTTCTATGGGACGGACGCGAAGAAGGCGTTCGCCAGCGTCAAGGACCCCGCTCTCAACGCGCAGTTTGACCAGGCGGCGGCCAGCGCCTCCGCGGCGATGCGCAGCCTGGCGGATTGGCTGAAGACGCAGAAGCCGAGTGCGACGCCGCAAGGCTATGCGCTGAGTGCGGAGCGTTTCTCCCGCATGCTGGCGGCGACCGAGGACGTGTCGATCCCGCTCGACCGGCTGGAGGCGGTCGGCCGCGCGGACCTGAAGCGCAACCAGGATGCGCTCGCCGCCGCCTGCGCCAGCTTCGCGCCCGGCGCGACGATCGCCGCCTGCACGCAGAAGATGGGCGAGCACAAGATGGCCGGCGGCCCGGTCGCGGCGGCGCGCACGATGGTGCCGCGGCTGCGCGCCTTCGTCGTCAGCCACGACATCGTTTCCATCCCCGGCACGGAAGCGGCGCTGGTGGAGGAGAGCCCGCCCTACAACCGGCAGAACGCCGCCTACATCGATCCGCCCGGGCCGTTCGATAAGGGCGTGCCGTCGGTATACTACATCTCGCCGCCCGATCCCGCCTGGGACAAGGCGACGCAGGACGCATTCGTGCCCGGCTATGGCACCTTGCTGTTCACCACGGTGCATGAGGTGATGCCGGGGCATTTCGTTCAGTTCCTGCACGCGAACCGCTCGCCGTCGACGTTCGGACGGCTGTTCGTCGGCTATGCCTATGCGGAGGGCTGGGCGCATTATTCCGAACAGATGATGTACGATGCCGGCCTCGACGATCATTCGGCGGAGACGCATGTCGGGCAGTTGTCGGAGGCGCTGCTTCGCGACTGCCGGTTCCTGTCTGCGATCGGCCTTCATGCGCGCGGCATGACGACCGATCAGTCGCGGCGGCTGTTCGTGGAGCAATGCTATCAGGACGAGGGCACGGCGCGCCAGCAGGCCGCGCGCGGCACCTATGATCCCGCCTACCTCAGCTACACGATGGGCAAGCTGATGATCCTGAAGCTGCGCGAGGACTGGACGGCCACGCGGGGCGGTCGCACGGGGTGGAAGGCGTTCCACGACACGTTCCTGGGCTTCGGCGGCCCGCCGATCCCGCTCGTGCGCCAGGCGATGATGGGAGAGCCAGGGGCGCGGGCGGTGTTCTGAGCTACCTATCGTCACCCCGGGCTTGACCCGGGGTGACGCTTCTTCACCGCCGTCGAAGGCAGCGGGACCCCGGCTCAAGGCCGGGGTGACGGAGTAGGTTCCTACCGCGTCTGCCGCAGCGTCGGCACGTCGTCGCTCATCTCCGTTGTCCCCGGGTTGCGGAGCGAGGGGCGCAGGCGGGCGAGGCTGCACACGCCCGCCACCGCCGCCAGTCCGGCCGCCACCAGCGGCGGCGCGTGTCCCGCGCCGATCCCGATCGCCAGCAGCAGCGCGACCGTCGTCGCCCCGGTCGTCTGCCCCAGCAGCCGGACGGTCGACACGAGCCCACCCGCAGCCGCCGCCCGCTCGCGCGGGGCCGAGCCGATGATGAGCCGCGCGTTGGGCGGCAGGAAAGTGCCGAACCCCGATCCGCACAGCGCCATCCGCCACGCGATGCTCCAATAACCCGCGTCCGCGGGCAGGAAGGCGAGCAGCAGCAGCGCGCAGACCGACACGGCCATGCCAATGCCGCCCAGCACCCCCGCCGGGATCCGGTCCGACAGCCAGCCCGCGAGCGGCGCGACGATCATGTTGGTGAGCGGCCACGGCGCGATCGCGGCACCGACCAGCGCGGGGCTCAGGTGGAACTGCTGCGTCAGCCGGAACGGCGTCGAGATCAGCAGCACCTGGCTGGCGATGAACGCCGCATAGGCGCCGATCACCGACAGGGCGACCACGGGCCGCTCCAGCAGGTCGACGGGCAGGATCGGATTGGGCGTCCGCCGCTCCCGCCGCACGTAATAACTGCCCACCAACAGCCCGAGCAGCACGATCGCCGCCGACACGACCGGGCTGTCGCCATGCACCGCGCTCTCCAGCCCGCCGATCACCAGCCCGAACATCGCGGCGCACAGCACCGCGCCCACCACGTCGAAGCGCTGATCGCGCGGCGACGGGTTCGGCAATGCGCGGCCGAGCAGCAGCGAGGCGATGGCGAAGGGGATCGCGCTGGCGAACACCCACGGCCAGGGCGCGACGCCCAGGATCACGCCGCCCAGCGTCGGCGCCGCGGCCGCCGAGCTCGCCACGATCACCGAGTTGACGCCGAGGCCGCGGCCGAGCTGCCTGGCGGGATAGGTCTGCCGGATCAGCGCCGCCGCGACGCCCAGTGTCCCCGCCGCGCCGATCGCCTGCGCCGCCCGCACCACCAGCAGGAACGGCAGGCTCTTGGCGAAGAAGCACAACAATGTCGCGATCGTGAAGATCGTCTGCCCGAGCTGATACATCCGCTTCAACCCGATCCGCTCGCCCAGCCCCGCAAAAGGCAGCATCAGCATGACGAGTGTCAGCTGATAGATGGTCACGATGGACACGACCGCGCTCGACTCGACGTGCAGGTCGTGCGCGATCGTCGGCAGCGCGACGTTGGCGACGCCGCCGTCGATGATGACCAGCGCGGTACCGAAGGACAGGGCAGCGATCGCGAGGTAACGCCGGGGCAGGGGCAGGCCGTCGAGGCCCCCCGTCGGGAAAGGAGAAAGTGCCATTGCGGCGAGCGCTTCTGCCCGTCACACTGATGCGTCAAGTCAGTTGGAGGACGATATGCGGATGATGGCCAGGCTCCTGTCGGGATCGATCGTCGCCGGGATGCTTGCGGCCGCGCCCGCGCTCGCGCAGACGCGGCCTATGTCGACCACGCCCTCCACTGCATCCGCGACCAGCAATGATCCTTACCTCTGGCTGGAGGACAAGGACGGCGCGCGGTCGCTCGCCTGGGTCGAGCAGGAGAACGCCAGATCGCTGCCGCGCCTTCAAGGCGATACGCGCTACGCGACCTTCTACCAGGAGGCGCTGGCGATCGCGTCGGCCAAGGACCGCATTCCAGCGCCCGAGCTCAGCTATGGCCGCGTGCTCAACTTCTGGCGCGACGCGGACCACCCGCACGGCCTGTGGCGCTGGACGACCGAGGCCGACTACGCGACCGCCGCTCCGCATTGGACGACGCTGATCGATCTCGATGCGCTCGGCAAGGCGGAAGGCAAAACGTGGGTGTGGAAAGGCAGCACCTGCCTCAAGCCCGAGGAGCGGCTGTGCCTCGTCGCGCTGTCCGAAGGCGGCGAGGATGCGGTGACGTATCGCGAGTTCGACTTGGAGACCGGCCAGTTCGTCGCCAACGGCTTCCTGCTGCCCAAGTCGAAGCAGGACGCGACTTGGATCGACAAGGACACGCTGCTCGTCAGCCGCGACTGGGGGGCCGGCACCACCACCCAGTCGGGCTACCCGTTCGTCGTCAAGGAAGTGAAGCGCGGAGCACCGCTCGATCAGGCCCGCGAGGTGTATCGCGGCGCGCCGACCGATCAGGTGTCGACGGGGAGCTACGTGCTGATCGATGCCGAGGGCCACCGCGCGGTGTTCATCCGGCGCGGCGTGACGTTCTTCACGTCCGAAACGTATCTGATGGGCGCAAAAGGGCTGACGAAGCTCGACATCCCGGCCCGCACCATGCCGACCGGGCTGATCGACGGGCAGTTGATCTTTTCGACGGACGATCCCTGGGGCGCGGTGCCGGCGGGCGCGATCGCGTCGGCGCCGCTCGCCCAGGTAGAGCGTGGAATCATCAAGCCGACGGTGATCTTCGCGCCCGGCCCGCGCCAATCGGTCGAGCAAGCCGCGCTGACCAAGGATCACGCGCTGCTGGTCGTGTCCGACAACGTGCGGGGGCGCGCGTTCGTCTACACCCACGGTGCGTTGGGGTGGAGCCACCGCCCGCTCGACCTGCCCGACAATGCGACGATCGGCGTCGCTGCCGCCACGGATCGCAGCGACCATGCGTATCTGTCCGTGACCGGCTTCCTGACGCCGACGAGTCTGTACGCGCTCGATGCGTCGGCCGGCGCGCCGCATATCATCAAGACGCTGCCCGCGAAGTTCGACGCGTCCGGCCTCGTCGTCGAGCAATATGAGGCCGCCTCGTCCGACGGGACGAAGATCCCCTATTTCGTCGTCCACCGCCACGATGTCCCGCTCGACGGCACGACCCCGACGATCATGACCGCTTATGGTGGTTTCCAGGTATCGATGACGCCGACCTACTCCGGCAGCACCGGCAAGCTGTGGCTGGAGCGCGGCGGCAGTTTCGTGCTCGCGAACATCCGGGGTGGCGGCGAGTTCGGCCCCGCCTGGCACGACGCCGGCCGCAAGACCAAGCGCCAGATCATCTACGACGATTTCGCCGCGGTCGCGAAGGACCTGGAGACGCGCAAGCTGACCAGCCCCGCCAAGCTCGGCATCTACGGCGGCTCCAACGGCGGTCTGCTGATGGGCGTCGAGTTCAACCAGCACCAGGATCTGTGGAGCGCGGTGGTGATCCAGGTCCCGCTGCTTGACATGATCCGCTACGAACATATCGCCGCGGGCGCGTCGTGGGTCGATGAATATGGCAGCGCGTCGATCCCGGCGGAGCGTGCGTTCCTCGAGACGATCTCGCCCTACCAGAACCTGCGCAAAGGGGTGTCCTATCCCGAGCCGTTCATCTGGACGACGACCAAGGACGATCGCGTCGGGCCACAGCATGCGCGCAAGTTCGCCGCGCGGATGCAGGAGTACGGCCTGCCCTATCTGTTCTACGAGGATACCGCCGGCGGCCATTCCGGCGATGCGGACATCGCGCAGGGCGCGCGCATCCAGGCGCTGCAGATGACGTATTTCGCGCAGAAGCTGATCGGTCCGGACAAGGCCGCGGTGACCGCCGCACGGTAGAACCGCCGTCTAAGCACCCTGCCGGACAACGCTTCGGCCGTCGCATCGGAGCTCTTGGTCACGTCGCCATTGCCCGGCCGGAACGCGCATGGCAGACACCGCCGCCATGGCCCAACAGGCAGTGTTCTTCGATGCGTCCGGCCGGCGGCGGCGGCGGTTTCGGCTGGCGATCATCGCCTTCATCGGGCTGATCCTACTCGCGCTGGCGATCTTCGTCGTCTCGATCGGCGTGGTGCCGCGGGCGCCGTTGCTGCCGATCCAGTCCGAGCGCTCGACCTCGCGCGCGCTCCCGCCGCCTCGTGACGGGTTCCTCGGGCGTACCCGGCTCGGGATCAGTTATTATGCCAAGCGCCTGCTCGGCGCGACGCCGGCGGCGTCGGCGGCAAAGAACGCGCCGCTCGCCATCGCCTTCCATGTTCCTTGGGATCCCAACAGCGCCGCATCGCTCCAGCGGCACCTCGACCAGCTCGACTGGGTAATCCCGGGCTGGGTCTCCGTGTCGGGGTCCGACCATCACATCAGCGTGTTCCGCGACACTGCTGGCCGGGCCGTCCTCAACGGCGCCGTGCGCCGGCCGCTGGTGCTGCCGATGGTGCAGAACGCGCTGGCCGGGAACTGGGACGGCAAGGGCATTGCGGCGATGATGCATGATCCGGTCGCGAGCGACGCGTTCCTCGACCGGCTGGTGCCGTGGCTCGGGCAGAATGGCGGCGCGGGCGCGTTCTTCGATTTCGAGGAGCTGCCGCCCACCGCGCACGACGATTACCGACGTTTCCTGACGGAGGCGCATCGGCGCTTCGCTCCGCACGGCTGGATCGTCGCCATCGCCGCGCCGGTGGGCAATGAGGAATGGGACCTGCCCGCCTATGCGCGGATCGTCGATCGCCTTTTCCTGATGAGCTACGACGAGCATGAACTGTCGGGCGAGGCCGGACCGATCGCTTCGCAACGATGGTTCGCGCAGTCCGTGGCCAATGCGGCGCGGGGCATTCCCGCCGCCAAGCTGGTCGTGTGCCTAGGCAATTACGGATACGACTGGCACGACGGCTCGGGCGACCCGATCACGGTGGAAGAGGCGTGGCAGGTCGCCAAGGAGTCCGACGCCGTCCCTGCGTTCGACCGGTCGAGCGGCAACAGCGTCTTCGCCTATCAGGACGGCAAAAGCCGGCACATGATCTGGCTGCTCGACGCCGCCTCCGCCTACAACCAGCTCCATTTCCTTCAAGCGGCCGGCGTCAACGCGGTCGCGCTGTGGCGGCTGGGGTCCGAGGACCCTGGCGTGTGGTCGATCTTTGGTCGCGACCACCGCCCGCTACCGCCGGCCACGACGATCCAGACGATCCCGACCGGCACCAACACCGACATCGAGGGGCCGGGCGAGATACTGAAGATCGCCGGCGAGCCCGTGCAGGGGCTCCGCGCGGTGGCGACCGCGGCGGACGGCAGCCTGACCGACGTGCGCTTCCAGCGCTTGCCGCGGCCGTACGAGGTGGACCGTACCGGCTTCAAGCCGGGCATGGTCGCGCTGACGTTCGATGACGGGCCCGATGCCGAGTGGACGCCCAAGATCCTCGATATCCTCAAGCGCGAGCATGTGCCGGCCACCTTCTTCATGGTCGGCGAGAACGCGCTCACCAATCGCGGCCTGCTCCAGCGCGAGGTGGCCGAGGGCCATGAGGTGGGCAGCCACACCTATACGCACCCCAATCTCGCCGACGCCTCGACGCGGGAAGTCGCCTTCGAGCTCAACACCAACCAGCGATTGTTCCAGGCGTTCACCGGCCGCTCGCTGCGGCTGTTCCGTGCGCCCTATTTCGGCGACGCCGAGCCCACGACCGCCGACGAAATCGGTCCTGCGTTGATGGCGCAGAACCGCGGCTATCTGTCGGTTGGGCTGCACGTCGATCCGGGCGACTGGAAGCGGCCGGGCACGCAGGCGATCATCGATGAGGCGGTCGCGGGCGTCACCGCCAGTAGCGCGCCCGACTCCCCCGGCGGTGACCCGTATAGCCACAACATCGTCCTGCTGCACGACGCGGGCGGCAACCGCGAGCAGACCATCGAGGCGCTGCCGGTCATCATCGATCGGCTGCGGGCGCTGGGCTACCGGTTCGTCCCCGTTTCGACGCTGGCGGGACTGACGCGGGACCAGTCGATGCCGGTCATCTCGCCGAGCGACCGGCTGGCCGCGCAGACCGACCTCGCCCTGTTCTCCACGCTGGGGGCGGCCGTCATCGCGCTGCGCTGGCTGTTCGTGTTCGCGATCAGCGTCGGCATCCTGCGCGCGATCACGCTGTCGGCGCTCGCGCTGATCCAGGCACGGCGCGAGAACGAGGAGGTGTTTCCGCCCATCGACCCCGACCGCTCGGTCGCGGTGCTGATACCCGCCTTCAACGAGGAGCGGGTGATCGAGCGCGCGATTCGCGGCGTGCTCGCCTCCACCGACGTCCGGATCGAAGTAGTCGTGATCGACGACGGGTCGAAGGATGCGACCAGCGATGTCGTCCGGCAGGCGTTCGGCGACGATCCGCGCGTGCGATTGCTGACGCTGGAGAATGGCGGCAAGGCGCGCGCGCTCAACCAGGGGCTCGCGCTCGTCACTGCGCCGGTCGTCATCGCGCTGGATGCCGACACCCAGTTCGAGCCCGCGACGATCGCACGGCTGGCGCGCTGGTTCGACGATCCCGTGCTGGGCGCGGTGGCCGGCAATGCCAAGGTCGGCAACCGCGTCAACCTCATCACCCGGTGGCAGGCGCTGGAATACATCACCGCGCAGAACCTGGAGCGGCGTGCGCTCACCCGGCTGGGCGCGATGACGGTGGTGCCCGGCGCGGTCGGCGCCTGGCGGCTGGACGCAATCCGCAGCGTCGGCGGCTACCCCGATGATACGCTGGCCGAGGATCAGGACCTGACGATCGCGATCCAGCGCGCCGGCTGGCATGTCCGCTACGACCAGTTCGCGGTCGCCTGGACGGAGGCGCCCGAGACGTTCCGCGGGCTCGCCAAGCAGCGCTTCCGCTGGGCCTATGGCACGCTGCAATGCCTGTACAAGCACCGCGGCATCATCGGCTTCGGCCGGCCACGCGGGCTCGCGGTCGTGGGCCTGCCGCAGGCGATCCTGTTCCAGATCGTGCTGGCGACGATCTCCCCGATCATCGACCTCGCGCTGATCCTGTCGTTCATCTTCACCTATCTGGCGATCGAGGCGCATGGCTGGGCGCAGAATACCGGCAGCCTCGAGAAGATGCTCGCCTTCTGGCTGGTGTTCACCGCGATCGACGTGCTGGCGGCGACAATCGCCTTTGCGCTGGAACGGCGGGAGCGGTGGCGGCTGCTGTGGCTGCTGGTGCCGCAGCGGATCGGCTATCGGCAGGTGATGTACTATGTCGTCATCAAGGCGATCGCCCAGGCATTGCGGGGCCCGCAGGTCGGCTGGGGCAAGCTGCAGCGCAGCGGGCGCGTGACCGATCGTGCGGCGGCGACGACGCGCTGATCGCTGGCATGCAGGCGGCGCCGCTGTATAGTCGCGCCCCATGACGACCATGGCCTTCGCATCATCCAGACGATGGTTGATCTGCTGTGTCGCGCTGTTGGGCGGCGCGGATGTGTCGGCCGCATCCGTGCCGCCTTCCGCGCCGGTCGTCCTCGCGGCGGCCAGCCTGCAGGAGTCGATGACCGCCGCCGCGGATGCCTGGGCGGCGCGCGGCCATCCACGCCCCGTCGTCTCCTTCGCCGCCTCGTCCGCGCTCGCGCGGCAGGCGGAGGCGGGCGCACCGGCCGATCTGTTCGCCTCCGCCGACGAGCAATGGATGGACGAGCTTCAGGCTCATGGCCTCCTCGCCGCCGGGACGCGGCGCGATCTGCTTGGTAACCGGCTGGTGGTGGTCGCGCCGGCAGGCAGCACCGTCCGGCTCGGCAGCAGGCGAGGGGCCGCGCTCGCGGCGATGCTCGATCGGGGTCCGCTGGCGATGGCGGACCCGGCCGCGGTGCCCGCGGGCATCTACGGCAAGGCCGCGCTGGAGCATCTGGGCGCCTGGGCCGCCGTCGCGCCGCACGTCGTGAAGGCGGACAGCGTGCGGGGCGCACTCGCGCTGGTGGAGCGTGGCGCCGCACCGTTCGGCATCGTCTATGCGACAGACGCGATGGCATCGAAGGCTGTACGGATCGTCGGCGCGTTCCCCGAGGCCAGCCACGCGCCGATCCGCTATCCGCTCGCGCGGCTCGCCCGTTCCGCGAATGGCGAGGCGGAAGGCCTCCGCCGCTTCCTGATGTCGGGAGCGGGAAAGGCGATATTCCGCCGCTACGGCTTCACCACGCCGTGAGCCGCTCACCGCGTCGATGCTGACTCCCGACGAGTGGGCGATCATCCGCCTGTCGCTGCTGGTGGGCGGCGTCGCGGTAATGGGGGCGCTGCCGGTCGCGTTCTCGCTCGCCTGGATGCTCGCGCGATGGCGCTTTGCGGGCCGGTGGCTGCTCGACGGCATCGTCCACTTGCCGCTGGTGGTGCCCCCCGTAGTGACCGGCTGGCTGCTGCTGCTCGCCTTCGCGCCGGCCGGTCCGATCGGGGGGCTTCTCCAGCGCTTGTTCGGCGTTTCCGTGCTGTTCCGCTGGACAGGCGCGGCGATCGCGGCCGGCGTCATGGCGCTGCCGCTGATGGTGCGTGCGATCCGGCTGTCGATCGAGGGCGTCGATCGCCGGCTGGAGCAGGCCGCGGCGACGCTGGGCGCGGGGCGGTGGCGCGTGTTCCGCACGATCACGCTACCGTTGGCGGCTCCCGGCGTGCTGGCCGGGCTGGTGCTGGGCTTCGCGCGCGGACTGGGGGAGTTCGGCGCGACGATCACGTTCGTGTCGGACGTGCCCGGGCAGACGGAAACCCTGCCGCTGGCCATCTACTCGGCGCTCCAGCGGCCGGGCGGTGACGCGATGGTATGGCGATTGGCGGCGATATCGGTCGCAATCAGCCTCGTCGCACTGATCGCCTCGGAGGCGCTGGCGCGCCGGATGGGGCGGGGGACGCATGTCCTCTGACCCGGCGTTCGACGTCGACGTGACCTTGCGCCGAGGCGACCGCGTGCTGGGCACCGCGTTCAAGGCAGGCGAGGGCGCAACCATCCTGTTCGGGCCGTCCGGCGCGGGCAAGACCAGCATCCTGATGATGATCGCCGGCCTGCTGCGCCCCGATCGCGGTCATGTCCGGGTCGGCGGGCGATCATTGTTCGAGGCCGAGAAGAAGGTGAACGTGCGACCGCATCGTCGGCGCGCGGGTGTCGTATTCCAGGATGTGCGACTGTTCCCGCATCTGACCGTGGGCGGGAACCTGCGCTATGGAACGCCGCGCGGAGCCGATCCAGTGCCGACGGCGACGATGCTCGACATCGGCCATCTTCTCGACCGCTGGCCGCGGGCGCTGTCGGGTGGCGAAGCGCGCCGTGTCGCGATCGCTCGCGCGCTGCTGAGCGATCCTGCCTTCCTGCTCCTCGACGAACCAACCGCCAGTCTCGACGGCACCCGCCGGGAAGACGTGCTCCGCACGATCGAGCGTCTCCGTGATGAGCGTCGCCTGCCGATCCTGATGGTGACGCACGACCGCGCCGAAGCCGAGCGGATCGGCACGGTCGTCGCGGTCTGACGGCTCACCAGTTGCCGTTGCCGCCGTCGTCGTAGCCGCCATCGTCGTTATAGTTGTTGATGACGACGTTCTCCTCGGACCCGCCCATGAAGCCCTGGCCGCCGCCGAGGAAGCCGCCGCCGCCGCCGCCATGGCCGCCGAACAGCCCCGACAGGCCGTTAAACAGCATCTCGCCGCCCGCCACGCCCGCCGCCGTGGTACCCGCGCTCCGCAGGAAGCTGCCGAGGCCGCCGCCGCCCGAGAAGATGCCGGGCCGCTGCTCGACCGGTGGCGGCGCATAGCTGGTGTCGTTGTTGGGCGCGCCCCACGGCGTGCCGGACTGCGGCAGGAAGCGGGTCGACGGCACGCCGGCTGCGGAGGAGGCGGCGCGCGTCGCATCCTCCAATTGCGCGATCCGCGCCTGCGCGGCGTGGAGCGACTGGTCCGCGACGATCGCGTGCTGGACGAGCGCATAGGCCGCATCCGGGTTGGCCGCGAGCGCGTCGCGGATCATGCCGTCGGCTTCCGCGTCCTTCGCCATGCCGCGCGCGGCCGACAGATCGCGGAGGAACGAGAAAAGAAGGCTGCGTTCGTCAGGGGTCATCGAGTCGGCTCCGCAAGAGGGTCGCCGACGAAGATTGGGATGCGGGAGCGGGCGTCAACCGGTGGCCGCCGCCCGTGACGCTGATTTCACCCGATCGAGCGCGGACGCGAAAAGGGCGACCCGTCACCGGATCGCCCTGTCGTCTAGGACCGTGGCGGACATCATGGAGTAAATCCATGAAGTCGAACGAAGGCGTGAACGCCTCCGCCGGCCGGCGCCGCGAGTCTTGGAATAGCGCAAGCTATTCCAAGCGCGCTTAGCGCTTGGAGAACTGGAAGCTGCGGCGGGCCTTGGCGCGGCCGTACTTCTTGCGCTCCACCACGCGGCTGTCGCGTGTCAGGAACCCGGCGGCCTTCACAGGCGCGCGCAGGATCGGCTCGTACTTGGTGATCGCCTGGCTGATGCCGTGCTTCACCGCGCCGGCCTGGCCCGACAGGCCGCCACCCTTGACCGTGCAGATCACGTCATACTGACCGGTCCGCTCGGTGATTCCGAACACCTGGTTGATGACGAGGCGCAGCGTCGGCCGGGCGAAATACGTCTCCTGATCGCGGCCGTTCACCGTGATCTTGCCGCTGCCCGGCTTCAGCCACACGCGGGCGACCGCATCCTTGCGGCGGCCGGTGGCATAGGCGCGGCCCTGCTTGTCGAGTTCCTGCTCGCGCAGCGGCGCGCGCTGAACGGGGGCTTCGACGTCGCCGGCCATATAGGCGTCGGCGGAGGCGTCGGACTGGGCGACCGCCGCATCGCGCTGCTGGTTGAGCGCGGCACCAAGATCGGAAAGGGACTGGCGATTGTCGGTCATTACGCGCCCACCTTGTTCTTGCGGTTCATGCCCGCGATGTCGAGGACCTGAGGGCTCTGCGCCTCGTGCGCATGCTCGGTGCCCTTAAAGATGCGAAGGTTGCGCATCTGCTGCCGGCCGAGCGGGCCGCGCGGGATCATCCGCTCGACGGCCTTTTCCAGCACACGCTCCGGGAAGCGACCGTCGAGCAGCTTCGCCGCCGTCACTTCCTTGATGCCGCCGGCATAGCCGGTGTGCTTGTAATAGACCTTCTTCTGCGCCTTGTTGGACGTGAAGCGGATCTTGTCGGCATTGATGACGACGACGTTGTCGCCGCAATCGACATGGGGCGTAAAGCTGGTCTTGTGCTTGCCGCGCAGCACGTTGGCGATGATCGATGCGGCGCGACCGACGACCAGGCCGTCGGCGTCGACGATATGCCACTTCTTCTCCACCTCGTGCGGCTTGGCCGCCTTGGTGGTCTTCATGAGCGCCTTCATGGGCGTTGGACCTCGTACTGGAATGCAGGACGCCGCCCCCGGACGGGAGCGGCGCTTGCCCTGCGAATGGTGGAAGGACCGTCGAAAGTCAAGCAAACCGGCGCTTTCGCCGCGGGTACTATAGTACCGATACCCTGCGACCCCTTACTCAGGGCGTGCGACGACCGATCGCGTGCGCGGCCGCGACGGCGGCGATCACCAGCAGCGCGGCGTTGGCCTGGTGCGCGACCGCGATCGGGATCGCGACGCCCGACATCAGCGTCGATATGCCGAGCGCGATCTGCAGGCAGACGAGCAGTACGACGGCTTGGGCCGGCCGCGCCGCGCCGAGCCGGAACGCGCGGAACGCCAGCCAGCCGAGCCCGGCCGCGACGGCGAAGGCGAGCCAGCGGTGGATGAACTGCACGACGATCGGATTGTCGACCGCATTGTGCCACGCCGGCGCGAGCATCGGCACACCATCGGGGAACAGCCGGTCCCCCATCAGCGGCCAGCTCGAGAAGGCATAACCGGCGCGGAGCCCGGCGGTGAACGCGCCGTACGCGAGCTGGAGGAACAGCAGCGCGATCACGCCGGCGGCACCCCAGCGTAGCCGCGCCGGCGCCGAGATCGGCCCCCGCGACAGCGTCGCCAGATCGAGCGCGGTCCAGATCGTGCCCGCCAGCGTGATCATCGCCAACAGCAGGTGGGTCGCGAGCCGCAGGTGGCTGACCTCCGTCCGCTCCTGCAGCCCCGACGACACCATCCACCAGCCCGCCGCCGCCTGCAGCGCGAGCAACGCCACGAGCGCTGACAGCCTCAGGCCGTAGCTGGCCGGGATGCGACGACGCACCGCGAACCAGATCAGCGGCACAAGCGTGGCCATCACCACAACGCGGGCGAGCAGCCGGTGCGCATATTCCCAGAAGAAGATCGCCTTGAACCCGGCCAGCGTCATGCCGGCATTGAGCTGCGCAAATTGCGGGATACGCCGGTAATTGGCGAACTCCGCCTGCCATTGCGCCCCTGTGATCGGCGGGATCGCGCCGGTCAGCGGTTGCCACGTCGTCATCGACAATCCCGACTCGGTCAGGCGGGTGATGCCGCCCACGACGACCATCGCGACGATGAGCGCCGCGACGATGTAGAGCCACCGCGCGAGCAGTGCCGGACGCGCGGTGGTGACGAAGCTGCGAGTTGCCTGGAGCATGAGCCTATCTACGCGCTCGGGGGCGGGATTCCAAGGAACGGCGCTACCTCAAACGACAGGTCTTCGGACAGTCGCGGCGAGGGCGGGACGATCGTACCAATCGACACCGGGTTTCGGAGGCGTTAAGCGCCGCCGATGGCCGATCTCCCCGCAACGCCGCTGCTCGACACGGTTACCGTTCCCGCCGACCTCCGCCGGTTGGAGCCCGAGCAGCTCCGCCAGCTCGCGGACGAACTGCGCCAGGAGGTGATCTCCGCCGTCGGCACCACCGGCGGCCACCTCGGCTCGGGCCTGGGCGTCGTCGAGCTGACGACCGCGATCCACTATGTCTTCAACACGCCCGAGGACCGGCTGGTGTGGGACGTCGGTCACCAATGCTATCCGCACAAGATCCTCACCGGACGGCGCGACCGCATCCGCACGCTGCGCCAGGGTGGCGGCCTGTCGGGCTTCACCAAGCGGAGCGAGAGCGAGTACGATCCGTTCGGCGCGGCGCACTCGTCGACGTCGATCTCGGCGGCGCTGGGCTTCGCGATCGCCGCCAAGCTCGCCGACAAGCCCGGCAAGGGCATCGCGGTGATCGGCGACGGCGCGATGAGCGCCGGCATGGCCTATGAGGCGATGAACAACGCCGAGCAGGCAGGCAATCGCCTGGTCGTGATCCTGAACGACAACGACATGTCGATCGCGCCGCCGGTGGGCGGCCTGTCGGCGTATCTGTCGCGCATCGTGTCCAGCCGCGAGTTCCTGGGGCTGCGCGAGATGCTCAAGCGGATCGCCAAGAAACTGCCCCGCCCGTTCGCGGACGCCGCTCGCAAGACCGACGAGTTCGCCCGCGGCATGACGATGGGCGGCACGCTGTTCGAGGAGCTAGGCTTCTATTACGTCGGCCCGATCGACGGCCACAATCTCGATCATCTGATCCCGGTGCTGGAGAACGTGCGCGACGCGGCGGAAGGTCCCATCCTCGTCCATGTCGTGACCAAGAAGGGCAAGGGGTACGCCCCGGCCGAGGCGGCGGCCGACAAGTACCATGGCGTCCAGAAGTTCGACGTCGTCACCGGCACGCAGACCAAGGCGCCGCCGGGGCCGCCGCAATATCAGAACGTGTTCGGCGCCGCGCTGGCGAAGGAGGCGGAGACCGACCCCCGCATCTGCGCGATCACCGCGGCGATGCCGTCGGGCACCGGGCTGGACGCGTTCGCCAAGGCCTATCCCGACCGGTTCTTCGACACGGGGATCGCCGAGCAGCACGCCGTCACCTTCGCCGCCGGGCTCGCGGCGCAGGGGATGCGGCCGTTCTGCGCGATCTATTCGACGTTCCTCCAGCGCGCCTATGATCAGGTGGTGCACGACGTCGCGATCCAGAACCTGCCCGTTCGCTTCGCGATCGACCGCGCCGGGCTGGTCGGCGCGGATGGCGCAACCCATGCCGGGTCGTTCGACGTGACCTATCTGGCGACGCTCCCCAACTTCGTCGTGATGGCCGCCGCCGACGAGGCCGAGCTCGTCCATATGACGCACACCTGCGTGGTGCATGATTCGGGCCCGATCGCGGTTCGCTATCCGCGCGGCAACGGCACCGGCGTCGCGCTGCCAGAGGTACCCGAGACGCTGGAGATCGGCCGTGGCCGGGTCGTGCGCGAGGGCAAGAAGGTTGCGATCCTGTCGCTCGGCACGAGGCTGGCCGAAGCGCTGAAGGCCGCGGAGCAGCTCGAAGCGCGGGGGCTTAGCACGACCGTCGCGGACCTGCGCTTCGCGAAGCCGCTGGACGAGGCGCTGATCCGCCGCCTGCTGACCAGCCATGAGGTGGCGGTGACGATCGAGGAAGGCTCGATCGGCGGCCTGGGCGCCCATGTCCTGACACTGGCGAGCGACGAAGGGCTGATCGACGGCGGCCTGAAACTGCGCACGATGCGCCTGCCCGATACGTTCCAGGACCAGGATGCACCCGACAAGCAGTACGCCGAGGCGGGGCTGGACGCCGCGCATATCGTCGACACGGTACTTACCGCCCTGCGCCACAACAGCACGGGCGTGACCGAGGGCGCGCGGGCGTGAACGTTCATCGCCCGGATCTGCTGCGTCTGATCGAAGCATTGCGCGTCGAATATGATGCGGCACCTCGTGGCGAGAAGATGACGACGCTACACCTGTTCGGAATCGTGCATGCCGAGCAGTTGGCGGTTTTGGACAGTGCCGAATTGGAAGCGGTCGCTCTTGCAGCGGGTTCGCTTAGTTTCGCGACCGAGTTGCGAAAAATGGTCAAGCTGGCCCGGTTCGTCGTGCCCAAATCTGCATCTAATGCCGATACGCCGCTTTCTGATGCTTTTCTGCGAGTCGCGCGACCGCTTCCGGCTGGGTATCGGTTCGACCGAGAAGATGCCAACGCGCGGTGACGGCGTTCTTTGACACGAACGTGCTCGTATACGCAGTCGGCACGAATGATAAGGGACGAATAGCGCGCGACCTGCTGGATGTCGGTGGCTTGGTGAGTGTTCAGTGCCTGAACGAGTTTACCAACGTTGTACTGCGCAAGATCAAACTGACTTGGCCTGAGGCGTTGCCGCTCCTAGCCGACATTCGTCGCCGCTGTGGTCCAGTGGTGCCGCTTACGGAGACGATATACATTGATGGGCTTCGCATCGCGCAGATATACAAGATAGGCCTGTACGACAGCATGATTGTCGCTGCCGCTCTCGCAGGCAGTGCTGATATCCTCTACTCCGAGGACATGCACCACGGCCTCGTCGTCGACGGCCGACTGACCATCATCAACCCTTTCCGTGCCTAAACACCGCATCGATCAACTCCTAGTCGAGCGTGGCCTCGCCGAGTCGCGCAATCGGGCGCAGGCGCTCGTGATGGCGGGGCTGGTCTTCGTCGGGACGCGCAAGCTCGCCAAGCCCGGCGAGCAGGTCGCTGGGGACGCCGTGATCGACGTGCGCGGGCGCGATCATCCCTGGGTGTCCCGGGGCGGGATCAAGCTCGCGCACGGGCTCGACCATTTCGGCTGGGACGTGGCCGACGCGGTGGCGATCGATGTCGGCTCCTCGACCGGCGGCTTCACCGACGTGCTGCTCCAGCGCGGCGCGGCGCGTGTCCATGCGGTGGACAGCGGCACGAACCAGCTCGCCTGGTCGTTGCGCCAGGACGCGCGCGTCGTCGTCCACGAACGGACCAGCGCGCGCATCCTGACGGCCGAGCACATCCCCGAGCCCGTCGACCTGATCGTCTGCGATGCGAGCTTCATCGGCCTCGCCAAGGTATTGGAGCGGCCGCTTTCCTTCGCAGCGGCGGATGCCCGCGCAATGGTGCTCGTGAAGCCCCAGTTCGAGGCGGGGCGGGCGGAGGTCGGCAAGGGCGGGGTGGTACGCGATCCCGCCGTCCACGCCCGCGTCTGCGACGCCGCGCAAGCCTGGTTCGAGGGTCAGGGCTGGCACGTCGAGGGCATCGAGCAAAGCCCGATCACCGGCCCGGAGGGCAATGTCGAGTTCCTGCTGGCGGCATCGCGCCAGCCCGCCTGAACGCGCGATCCGGATCGCACCCGGAACGGTTGCACGATATCCGCCGTTTACGGGGCGGTCCTGACCCGTCAGGGACGGTCGGCAAGCCAAGGAACCCCCGTGTGAGCGCCATCGCATCCAGACGCCAGTTGCACATGTCGCTCCTGCGCTGGGCGTGCGTGACGGTGCCGCTGCTGCTGCTGCTCGGCTTCCTGTCGGGGCGCAGCGTACCGGCGGGCGATGGGAACGGCTGGTATGCCGCGCTCGCCAAGCCGGCCGGGACGCCGCCGGGCTGGCTGTTCCCCGTCGCCTGGAGCCTGCTCTACATCCTGATGGGGATCGCCGTTGCGATCGTGCTGAACGCGCGCGGTGCGCGCGGGCGGGGTGTGGCCGTGCTCGTCTTCGCCGTCCAGTTCGTGCTCAACCTCGCCTGGACGCCGCTATTCTTCGGGGCGCATCGGGTGACGGCGGCAGCGGGGCTGATCGCGGCGATGCTGGTCGGCGCACTGATCGCCACCGTCCTGTTCGGTCGCATCCGGACCGTGGCGGCATGGCTGATGGTGCCATACCTGGCCTGGCTCTGCTACGCCGGCGCGCTCACCTGGGGGATCGGCCGCTTGAACCCGGACGCGGAGAGGCTTGCGTCCCCTGCCGCAAGCACCCAAGTCATCGGTTGACGTTCCCCCTTCGCGCGAGAGACCGATGCAGTCCCAGAACCAGATGTTCGACGATTTGGTGAAGATCATCAACGGCGCGGCCGGGACGATCGCCGGCATGGGCCGCGAGGCTCAGGCGGGCGCGCGGGATCGGGCCAAGGAATGGTTCGGCGGGCTGGATTTCGTCAGCCGCGACGAGTTCGAGGCGGTGAAGGCAATGGCCGCCGCAGCCCGCGACGAAGCCGATGTGCTGCGCACGCGGCTCGATGCGCTGGAAGCGTCGACGGCGCACTCGCCTGCCGCGTCGCCCACCACGCCGCCGGACACCGCTGGCCAGCCCGAACTCTCGCCGGCTGCGGCGCCGCTGCTCAGTCCGGCGCCGACGATCGACGAGGTCGATGGCTGATCCCGCCGTTCGTGTCTCACTTCGCCGGACGGCGACGTCGCCATTGCCGACAAGGCGTCGGGTGCGCCAGGATGGCGCGGCGGTGATGGGAGAAGGCGCGTGATGCTCGACGAATCGGACGAAAGCCACGAACCCGCCGCGCCCGTCGACATGCTGGAGGCCTATTACGCCGCCCACGGCTGGACGCACGAGCGGCACGACGACGAGATCGTCGCGCAGGTAAAGGGAAGCTGGACCGAGTACGAGTTGCGCGCGCTGTGGCGCGACGACGACAGCGTGCTCCAGTTCCTCGCCTTTCCCGACATCAAGGTGCCCGATGACCGTCGCGCCGCCATGTACGAGACGCTGGGGCTGGTGAACGAGCAGATGTGGCTCGGGCATTTCGAGCTTTGGTCGTCGAGCGGCATCCTCCTCTATCGCCACGCCGCGATGATCGACGGCGAGGAGGAGGGAACGCTGTCGCTCGCCGCGACCGAGCTGCTGGTCGAGACCGCGATCGACGAGTGCGAGCGCTTCTACCCGGTGTTCCAGTTCGTGCTGTGGGGCGGCAAGACCCCCAAGGAGGCGATCGCGGCGGCGATGGTCGAGACCCACGGCGAGGCTTGATCCGGTGGCGAGGCAAGACTCGCCCGCCTCTTTGTGGCTGGTCGGGTGCGGCAACATGGGCGGGGCGATGCTGCGCCGCTGGACGGCGGCCGGACTGGCGGCCGAGGCGGTGACGGTGATCGACCCGGGCACGCCGGCGGTGCCACCGGGCGTGACCTTGCTCGCCGCCCCGCCGCGCGATGCGGCGCCGGAGGTGATCGTCCTGGCGGTCAAGCCGCAGCAGCTTGACGCCGTCGCGCCGATGCTCGCCGAAGTGCGTACGCCGCTGCTGATGTCGATCCTGGCCGGCGTGGACGAGGTGGCGTTGTCGATCCGGTTCCCTCTGGCGGCGACGATCGTGCGGGCGATGCCCAACCTTCCGGTCGCGATCGGCGCGGGGGTGACGGCGCTTCACTCGGCGATGGCCAACGACCGGGCGCGGGCGACGGCTGCGGCTCTGGCCGCACCGCTGGGCCATGTCGAGTGGATCGTGGACGAGTCGCTGTTCGATGCGGTCACCGCGCTGTCGGGCTGCGGTCCGGGCTTCGTGTTCCGGTTCATCGACGCGCTCGCGGCGGCCGGCGTGGCGCTCGGTCTGCCCGCGGATCGGGCGGCTCGGCTCGCGCGCGCGACCGTCGCGGGGTCGGCGCAGATGGCGATGGAGGCTGACGAGAGCCCTGCCACCCTCGCCGATCGGGTCGCGAGTCCCGGCGGGTCGACGCGCGAGGGGTTGAACGTCCTCGACCGTGACGATGCGTTGCGGACCCTCCTGACCGACACGCTGGCGGCGGCGGCGCGGCGCAACGGCGAGCTCGCCGCCGCCGCCGCGATGCGCGCCTAAGCCCGCAGCGCGTCGACCTGCGCGCGTTCCGCCTCCGGGATCAGCCCTTCGAGCACCGCCCAGAACCCCGTCACCGCATGCTGACCGGCGCGCGCATAGGCGGCGCTCATCCGCTGGCGAACCGCGTCGAACAGGTCATGCTCCAGCGCCGAGCCCACCGCCGTCAGCCGGAGCAGCCGCTGACGCCGATCACGCTCGCCGGGGCGCGTTTCCACCAGACCCCGCTCGCTCAGGTCGTTGAGCACCCGGCCCAGCGACTGTTTGGTGATCGCCAGCAGCGCCAACAGCTCGCTGACGGTCATGTCGGGCTTCTGCGCGATGAAATACAGCGCGCGGTGGTGGGCGCGGCCAAGCCCCTGGTCCGCAAGCCCCTGGTCGATCGACCGCGTGAGATGGCTATGCCCGAAATACAGCAGCTCCATGCCACGGCGAAGCTCCGCGTCGCGAAGGAAGAGGGGCGAGGCGGTGGGCCCGGGGCCGGTCGGTGCTAGGGCAGCCATGTTGACCGGCTTTGCCATCGGCCCTAGGCCGCCGCAACCCCGATCCACTAGATGCCGCCGCCGGCGGATCAGCCCTGTCTGGAGCCCGCTGCCGATGGCCGACGCCGCGCCCGCCTCATACCCGGTCTTCGCGTTCGAGCCGCACGCGAGCCCCGTCCTGGCGTCCGAGCGCGACGCGCGGCTGGTGGAGCCCGGCTTCGGGCAGGTGTTCACCGACCACATGGCGGTGGTCCATTATTCCACCGAACGCGGTTGGCACGAGCCCGCGATCCGCGCGCGCGCGCCGCTGTCGATGGACCCGGCGTCCGCGGTACTCCATTACGCGCAGGAGATCTTCGAAGGGCTGAAGGCTTATCGGCTCGGTGACGGCGGCGTCGCGCTGTTCCGTGCGGACGCTAATGCCCGGCGGTTTCGGGATAGCGCCAGACGTCTGGCTATGCCCGAACTGCCGGAGGAACTGTTCCTGGAATCCTGCCGTTCGCTCGTGCGGACGGACGCGGACTGGATCCCGCCCGGCCCCGACGGCGCGCTGTACCTCCGACCGTTCGCGATCGCGAGCGAGGCGTTCCTGGGCGTCAAGCCGGCGACCGAGTATCTCTACATGGTGATCGCCTCATCGGTCGGACCCTATTGGAAGAAGGGCGCGGCGCCGGCGATCTCGATCTGGGTGTCGGAGACCTACACGCGTGCCGCTGCCGGCGGGACGGGGGCGGCCAAGTGTGGCGGCAACTATGCCGCGAGTCTCGCCGCGCAGGCGGAGGCGATCCGCCACGGCTGCGACCAGGTCGCCTTCCTCGACGCGGCCGAGCGTCGCTGGGTGGAGGAACTGGGCGGCATGAACATCTTCTTCGTGTTCGAGGACGGCTCGCTGCTCACCCCGCCGCTGACGGGCACGATACTGCCCGGCATCACGCGCGCTTCGCTGATCGCGCTGGCCCGCGACCAAGGGCTGACAGTGCGCGAGGAGCCGTACTCGTTCGACCAGTGGCGCGTAGACGCGGCAAGCGGCCGGCTGCGCGAGGTGTTCGCCTGCGGCACCGCCGCGGTCGTCACCCCGATCGGGACGGTCAAGGCGGCGGGGGGCGAGTTCCAGATCGGCGGCGGCGGCCCCGGGCAGGTGACGGAGCGGCTGCGGGCTTCGCTCGTCGCGGTTCAACGCGGCGCGGCGCCCGATCCGCATGGCTGGCTCGAACGGATCGCCTGATCCCCTTCCCAAGCCGGGCAAGGTGGCTATAAGCGCCGCTTCCCGCACGGTGGGGCGTCGCCAAGTGGTAAGGCAGCGGCTTTTGGTGCCGCCATCCGCAGGTTCGAATCCTGCCGCCCCAGCCAGTGCGGGAACCAGCGTGGCGATGGCGGCGAGCAGGGCGGCGATGAGATTGATGGACTGCGCCTGCCAGCCCGTCATACCGGCTCAAGACAAGCCCGCCTGATCATGCCTGCACTCACAGTCGCTTGACGGGACTGAGTCAACGACAGCACACGCGGCTATGACCTTTTCCCTTCACGCCGCGATCATACCCTCCCAGCTACAGATCCTGCGTGCCTGTGCCGGCCTGATCGATAAGGCCGAAGCGTTCTGCCTCGAGCGCGACCTATCGCCGGATACTCTAGTCCAGGCGCGCCTTGCCGAAGACATGCTGCCCTTCGCGTATCAGGTAAAGTCGAGTAATTACTCACCCCCCCCGGTTGTGGGCGGGACGTCAGACGGCGAGGGTAGC
>NZ_CAXSHM010000028.1:0-44489 GCF_964237335.1 uncultured Sphingomonas sp. | reverse complement strand
CTACCCTCGCCGTCTGACGTCCCGCCCACAACCGGGGGGGGTGAGTAATTACGAAAGTTCGATACGTGGCGTCCAGGCGGTAATTCCGACAAAGCGGCTAAGTCTGGGCTATACTTTTCTATGGTATCACGCAGCCCTGGGTCCAAGACCTTCCACGTCGCCTCATTATGTATAGTTAGAAGAGCGATTCCGCCTGGCTTCATAATTCTGCGTAATTCCAGGAGCCAGCTAGTTTCAGTCTCGTCGATATGTGTAAACACTGACATTGCTATCACTAGGTCAAACGTCCGGCTCTCAATGGGTAAAATGGGCTGATAGAGACCTTGAAAGACCTTGATCTTAGCGGGATAGTTCTCAAAGTTCCACTCCACTGAGCTCCTCTTGAAGTCGCTTGACCAAATGTCCCATTCGCCTTGATAATGAAAGTGCCGAAACACGCGGCCAGTGGAGCCTCCGAAATCGAACATGGAGCCGTGAGTGATCCCATGTCTAGTGGCGATTTCCGTAAGCTTCAGATACTCCACATACCCGGAGAGCCAGTAGTGGAAATCGTGGGCGCCGTATCCTTCGCGGTTCTGCAGAGCAGGGATCGGTGCAGTATCGCGCTCGATCGCGCTCGATCGCGCGCGCAATATCCGATTTAGAAAGCGTCAAGTTCCTCGCTTGAAACATGAATAGCATCTCGTCCGCGTCGGCGGCGTCGAAATCAGCGGGTTTTGAGTTGGAAGGAACGATTGGCTCTGACGCGGCAAAAGGGTTTGAGTATGCTCTCAGGTGAGCAATTTGCTCTTCAAGGCTCGCCATACCAATACTTTCATTTGAGCGTCGAGGGCCGCGCGGTAAAAGTCGTCGCCCGCTTCGTCAATGCGGGTCAAGCGTTAATGGCGCATCGATTCAAGTATCGCGGGATGGTAGCTATATTGTATCTTTGTACTAAGCGGACAGTCGCCTAGCCACCAATCCCGGCCGCTTGGGGGATCGAACAGTTTCGTCCGCAATTCGAATGGTCGGGCAGGCTCACCATTCCCAGCTTGAGGTCAGGATGCAGCCGGTACTCAGTGTGGATGATACTTCTTAAGCAGGAATGGAGAGAAGTATGTTGAGAAAGCTGTTTTCGTGGACGCCCGCTCTGTCGCTCGTGGTAGCGACCACGGCGATGGGTCAATCGGCTCCGACGCCGGTGGCGACTTACCCCAACACGCCGTATATATACCAAGACGCACCCGAATCTGGTGCCCGCAGCTCAACCTTTGACCGTTATTATTCTCAGACTGCGCCGCTCGAGGGTGAGCCGTCCAGTCGCATGATTAGAACCGCCAAACACGCCGAGGTGGTGGCACAGGGCTCAGATACGCCGCGGAATACGCCAAGCTCTTCCGACTGGGGCACGTCGGTTTCCGTACTGAAGCAGAATTATGGGTCGACGGCGACAAGCGGCAGCGGCGCCGTAACGCGGGGCGAGATCGACGCCATCGAAGGAATTATTCGTCAGGATACCGGCGATGCCAATGCCTTCGGCGCGAACGTTCAGCTTGTCGACCGCAACTTGCACGGCGGCACCACTGACGGCTTCGCGTCGAGCTTCGAGGGAGTGACGTCCACCGTGGCGCCGGGCAGCGCCACGATCGCGCAGAACATCGACACCCAGCTCGCCGCGATCAACACCGTGACCCGCACGGGTGGCGCGCCAACCATGTACGGGGTGCATTCGGCCAAGCTGGCCGGCGCCGGAGGCGCGGCACTAGACGTCAACGCCGTAAATGGGGCCACCTGGCAATATGGGCTTGAAATCTACAATAACGGGGCGCTTCAGCTTCTTCAGAGCACAACCGATGCGTCGCTCTACGTTGCGGGCCCGATTACAGCGGGCGGCCAGATCAACGGGCCCGCGTGGACCGGCGCGCACATGAGCGTGGCGAGCACCGCCGGGGTGCTCACCGATGCGTCCGCTTATGGCCGGTTTGGCGTCGTAGGCAAAACCGCGACATTGAACGTGCAGGTTCACATCCAGACGAACGGCTCAGCCACAGGGGCCATCGTCGTCACCTTGCCTGCGGCTGCCGCATCGTTGCCTTACGTCTACGTTCTTGCTGGACGCGAGAATCACAATACCGGGAAGATGCTACAAGCCACGCTGAGCGGCACGACTCTGACGATTTTCACCTACGACAACCAGTATCCTGGCGGCGACCTGGCCGATTGCTACGTCACCGGATCATACGAGGTCCCGTGACGCTGTCCGCCCATCCGCGTGGCTCAACACTACTCTCTTCCCGTCACCCCGGACTTGATCCGGGGTCCCGCTGATCGCTCACCAAGCATCACGCTCAAGGACGAAGTCCGGCTGCGCGATGCCGGGTCACGGGCCGCAACTACCTACCCGATCCTCCGACCGCACGAAGAAGCGGGACACCGGATCAAGTCCGGGGTAACGAAGGGAGAATGGCCAGCATCGGGCTATCAACGACTGGCCTGACGTCCGGTCCTGTTGAGCACCACGGCGCCCAGCATGATGAACGGTAGAAGCAATTTGGAAACCGGCGCGCTTGGGCTGTTCGCGGCGACACACCACAGAAAATAGGACAAGTCGGCAACGGCGATCACGATCAGGGCGGCCCTCGCCTTGCGGCCTTTGATCCAGTTTAAAGCCACCATGATTGCCTCTCCCGCTGCAGCCCGAAGGTATAGGGCGACACTTCACCGCGGCGCAACGGCGCGACTCCTCCGCCTACCCCTACCGCGTCACCGCCAGCGCGTGCGGGCGGATGGCCAGTGTGTCGCTGAGCCCGCCCGCGTCGAGCC
This sequence comes from uncultured Sphingomonas sp., assembly GCF_964237335.1. NCBI lineage: Bacteria > Pseudomonadati > Pseudomonadota > Alphaproteobacteria > Sphingomonadales > Sphingomonadaceae > Sphingomonas > uncultured Sphingomonas sp. The sequence goes on along the minus strand of NZ_CAXSHM010000028.1, from coordinate 41,687 downwards.
AGAAGGGCACGAGCTTGTCGCTGCCCGGCCGGGCGACGCCGACGATCCAGGAGGCGGCGGTCTGCCCCTCCCCCGCGCCGCCGCCGGCCCCTTCTGCCGGCGCGTACACCACATTGGCGGCCAGCACGGGAACGATCATCTGCCGGCCGCCGGCCATGAGCGGTTCGGTGCCTGCGAGCGGCATCGCCGCGACCAGCCGGACGCGCCGCTCGTCGCCCGGTGCCAGCGCGAAGGGCGCCGCCGCCGGTCGCGCGATCGGCCGGGCGAAGAGCGCGCCCAGTTCCGCGTCCTGGTCCGACCGCGCGGGGATCAGCGTGGCCTCCACCGTCACCCGCGCGGCGGTCGCGTCACCGGTGTTGCGCACGAGCAGCTCGCCCTCGAACACCAGGCTGATGAGCGTCAGGCCGCCGCGCCGGGGCAGCAGCTCGATCTCCAGTCGCGCGCGCGCGGCAATTGGCCCCGCGGGCGGCGGTGCGACGGGCGGGACAGCGCGCTCGCGGGGCGTCGGCGGGGCAGGCGGCCGCCGCCGGCGCGACCAGGCGTAGCCGGCGGCGGCTAGCACGACGAGGCCGCCCAGCACGTACCACCAGGGTGAAACGCCGGTGTCGGGTTCGGCGGCGGTGGCCGCGGGCTGAAGGACCGGCGTCGCGGACGCGGTCGGGGCGGGCACGGGCGCGGCCGATGGGGTCGGCCGCGCGATCGGCGTGGCGGCCGTGCTTGGCGCTGCGAGGGGCGCCGTTGACGGCGAAGCCGTCGGTTGTGGAGCGGGCTGGGGCTCCGCGCGCGGGCTCGGGGTCACGCCGGGCGTCGCGGCGGGCGTCGGGCGAGGCTTGGGCGCCGGGCTTGCCGTGGCTCTGGGGACCGGATGCGGCGGCGCGGTGGGGACCGGACGCGGCGTGGTGGCGGGAACCGGCGTCAGGCTCGGCGTCGGTGCGGGGGTCGCGCGATCGGACGGCAGGTTGAACCCGTCCAGCCCCGGGATGCGGAGCGGCGCCGGCGTCGCGGTCGGGCCGGTACTCGGGGCCGCGCTCGGTACGGCGGTCGGCAGCGGCGTCGGGGTCGTCTGCGCCCCTGCCCCAGCCGCCGTCCCCACCAGCACCGCCGCCCACGCCGCGCCGACCGCGCGCCTCGTCAATCGTCCCATGGCGGGCGCTTAGCGCGGCCTGGCCGGATCGCCCAGCCCCCGGGACGAGCCGAGACGATCTACGCCAAGCCCGATCTCACGCCCTTCCCGTCACCCCAGCGTACGCTGGGGTCTCTTGGTTGCAAGCGGGTACGCCGTCTCCAAGCGATCCCAGCTTTCGCTGGGATGACGGCTGGGGGTGGCTTACCGCGCGGCTATTACTTGCGTCGGGGCAAGCGGGACGATCGGCAGCAGCACCGCGCTCGCGCCAGCCGTGCCGTGCTCGATCGACACGGTCGCCTTCCGGTAGTCGCCCGGCTGCGCCAGGAAGATGTTGGGCACGAACGTCTGCGGGTTGCGGTCGTAGAGCGGGAACAGCGACGACTGCACCTGCACCATGATCTTGTGCCCCGGCTCGAACACATGGTTCACCGCGGGCAGCCGGAACTTGTATTCCTGCGTCTTGCCCGCCGGGATCGCCGTGGGCTTCGCGAAGCTGGCGCGATAGCGGCCGCGGAAGATGTCGAGGCTGATCGCGAGCTGGTATCCGCCCATCTTGGGGTTCGACGCCACCTCGTCCGGGTAGACGTCGATGATCTTCACCACGAAGTCGCCGTCCGTGCCCGTCGTCTTGGCGAAGATGTCCGCCCAGGGGATGCCGGACACGCGCACCGGCTGCGTCAGCACCGGCGTCGAGTAACTCACCACGTCGGTGCGCCCGTCGACCGAGCGCTGGTCCTGCACCAGCCAGTCGCCCCAGCGCCCGTCGCCGAAGTTCACCGGCCGCGGCAGGTGCGGCACGGGGTTGGCGGGATCGGAGACGTAGCTGTCCTCCGCGCCTGCGCCGCCTCCGGCCGGACGAGCGGCGGCGAGGCCGTGGCCGGACTGGAGGTACATCGGCGTCAGCGGCGCGGCGCAATCCTTGTCGCAGGCGATCGGCCAGGCGCTCATCCGGTCCCAATGGTTCTCGCCGGTGTTGTAGATCGCGGCGGCGGGCAGGTTGGCGGGCGGTCCGTCCTTCAGATACTGGTTGAACAGCGGCATCACCATGTCGTCGCGATATTGCTGCGCGGTGTCGCCGTTCCACTGGAACGGGCCGAGCTCGGTGCCCGTCCGGTTGATCTGGCTATGCCGCCACGGGCCCATGACGATGTAGTTGTTGGACGCATGGCCCGCCTTCACCAGCGCCTGATAGCTGTGGATCGCGCCCCACATGTCCTCCTGGTCCCACAATCCCTGTTCCCAGAGCGTGGGGACGTTCGACGGGTTCTGCGCCAGCAGCGTGTCGAGCGCCTGGCCCTGCCAGAAGCCGTCATAGGCCGGGTGCTGCACCATCCGCTGCCAGTAGGGCAGCTGGTCGTACCCCGACTTCTTCGCCCAATCGCCCGCCGAGATGGTGCGGAAATTGTCGTAATCGTCCCAGCCGCCCGACGGCGGCGCCTTGCCGGCGCCCTTGTAGCCGGTCTGCGAGCCGAGCCAGCCGATGTTGGTCAGCCGGAACGCGCCGTAGTGGAACCAGTCGTCGCCCATCCAGCCGTCGACCATCGGCGACTGCGGCGCCGCGACCTTGAGCGCGGGGTGCGGGTGGAGCAGCGCCATGACGACGGTGAACCCCTCGTACGACGATCCGATCATCCCGACGCGGCCGTTGGACTGCGGCAGGTTCGCCTTGTTCACCAGCCAGTCGATCGTGTCATAGGCGTCCGTCGTGTGGTCGACGGTCGTGTGGTTCAGCGGGCCGATGACGGGGCGCGTGACGACATAGTCGCCCTCCGAGCCGTATTTGCCGCGGATGTCCTGGTACACGCGGATATAGCCCTGCTTGACGAACTGCTCGTCCGCCAGCGGCAGTGTGGAAATCTCCAGCGCGCTGTCGGCGCGGGCGGCGCGGCCCTTGGCGTTGTAGGGCGTGCGGGTGAGGACGATCGGCGCGTTCGTCAGGTTCTTGGCGTAGACGATGACCGTGTACAGCTTCACCCCGTCGCGCATCGGGATCATCACCTCGCGCTTCACGAAATCCTGGTCGGCGTTGGGCGGCGTGAACTTGGCGGGGATGTCCCCGCCAGCAGCCTGAGCCACGGTGCCCGCATCCTTGGGCGGAACTCCGGCGGGCGTGGTGCCTGCCGTATCCGGCTGGACGCCCGTCACCGAGCTCGGCGGCGCGGCCGGCGGCGTGGTCGCGCCAGTGTCCTTGGGCGCGACCTGCGCGGCGGCCGGGACGGCCAAGGAGACGGAGGCGAGCAGCAGAGCGAGCTTGGCGGTCATTCGGTCGGGCACCTTCCAGGGCATGAACCATGACCTTCGCGCACCCGGGAACCTTTTTCAACGCCGGGTTTGACGTTTCCAACAAGTGCCTTATATCGCTTCTATACCGCAGCATCGGGAAATGGCATGGCGTCGCGCACTGTGCCGATCGAATGGGTGATGAGGGTTCCGGACGCTTGAGACTGTCGTTCCCTTTGAGGGACCTGGCAGCTTTCGGCGTCTGTTCGCGTGCCTGCCCGGTGGTTACCGGTACTAGATTTTAGCTGACGAGGCACATACCCCATGGCGACCAAGGCGATCGACGGCGGAACAGCCCGGCCCGAGCAACTCGGTGATCGGCAGAGCACGGCGAAGCGGCGCATCCGCAAGGTGTTCGGCAACATCCACGAAGTCGTGCAGATGCCGAACCTGATCGAGGTGCAGCGCGAGAGCTACGAGCAGTTCCTGCGCTCCGACGCGTCGATCGGCTATGTCTCGGGACTCGAGAAGACGCTGCGGTCGGTGTTCCCGATCCGCGATTTCGCCGGCACCGCCGAGCTCGACTTCGTCAACTACGAGCTCGAGCACCCCAAGTTCGACGTCGAGGAATGCCGCCAGCGCGGCATCACCTATGCGGCGCCGATGCGCGTCACGCTGCGCCTGATCGTGTTCGAGGTGGATCCGGAGACGGAGACCCGCTCGGTGCTCGATATCAAGGAGCAGGACGTCTACATGGGCGACATGCCGCTGATGACGGAGAACGGCACGTTCTTCATCAACGGCACCGAGCGCGTGATCGTCAGCCAGATGCACCGCTCGCCGGGCGTCCTCTTCGACCATGATCGCGGCAAGACGCACGCGTCGGGCAAGTTCCTGTTCGCGGCGCGCGTGATCCCGTATCGGGGATCGTGGCTCGATTTCGAGTTCGACGCCAAGGACATCGTCAACGTCCGCATCGACCGCAAGCGCAAGCTGCCGGTGACCGCGCTGTTCTATGCGCTCGGGATGACGGGCGAGGAAATCCTCAGCCAGTTCTACAACCACATCACCTATGTGCGCGGCGACGGCGGTTGGAAGATCCCGTTCGCGTCCGAGAACTGGCGCGGCGTGAAGCCGACGTACGACATCGTCGATGGCAATTCGGGCGAGGTGGTGTTCGCCGCCGGCCAGAAGATCAGCCCCCGCGCCGCCAACAAGGCTGCCAAGGACGGGCTGACCGAGCTGTTGATCCCGACCGAGGAGATCTACGGCCGTTACTCGGCGTGGGACCTCGTCAACGAGGCGACGGGCGAAATCTATGTCGAGGCTGGCGACGAGATCGGCGCCGACAATCTCGAGAAGCTCGACCAGGCTGGGATCACCACCGTCGAACTGCTCGATATCGACCATGTCTCGACGGGTCCGTGGATCCGCAACACGCTGAAGGTCGATAAGGCCGAGGAGCGCGAGCAGGCGTTGAGCGACATCTATCGCGTCATGCGCCCCGGCGAGCCGCCGACGCTGGAAACGGCGGAGTCGCTGTTCAGTGGCCTGTTCTTCGATCCCGACCGCTACGACCTGTCGGCGGTCGGCCGCGTCAAGCTCAACATGCGCCTCGACCTCGACGCCGAGGACACGGTGACGACGCTGCGCACCGAGGATATCCTGGCGGTCGTGAAGACGCTCGTCGGCCTCAAGGACGGCAAGGGCGAGATCGACGACATCGACAATCTCGGCAACCGGCGCGTGCGCTCGGTCGGCGAGCTGCTGGAGAACCAGTATCGCGTCGGGCTGCTGCGCATGGAGCGCGCGGTAAAGGAGCGCATGTCGTCGGTCGACGTGTCGACGGTCATGCCCAACGATCTCATCAACGCGAAGCCCGCGGTGGCGGCGGTGCGCGAGTTCTTCGGCTCGTCGCAGCTCAGCCAGTTCATGGACCAGACCAACCCGCTCTCCGAAGTGACGCACAAGCGTCGCGTGTCGGCGCTCGGACCGGGCGGGCTCACCCGCGAGCGCGCGGGCTTCGAGGTCCGTGACGTCCATCCGACGCACTATGGCCGCATCTGCCCGATCGAGACGCCGGAAGGCCCGAACATCGGCCTCATCAACTCGCTGGCGTCGTTCAGCCGCGTCAACAAATACGGCTTCATCGAGACGCCGTATCGCCGCGTGGTCGAGCACAAGGTGACCAACGACGTCGTGTATCTGTCGGCGATGGAGGAGGCCAAGCACACGATCGCGCAGGCCTCCGCCGAGCTCGACGGCGAAGGGCATTTCACCGAGGAGCTGGTGTCGTCGCGTCAGGCGGGCGAGTTCCTGAACGCGTTGCCCGACACGGTGACGCTGATGGACGTCAGCCCCAAGCAGCTCGTGTCGGTCGCGGCGTCGCTCATCCCGTTCCTGGAGAATGACGACGCCAACCGCGCGCTGATGGGATCGAACATGCAGCGCCAGGCGGTGCCGCTAGTCCGCGCCGAGGCGCCGTTCGTCGGCACCGGCATGGAGGAGACGGTGGCGCGCGACTCGGGCGCCGCGATCTCCGCCAAACGCGCCGGCGTGGTCGACCAGGTCGACGCGAGCCGCATCGTGGTGCGTGCGACCGGCGACGTGGATGCCGGTAGCTCGGGCGTCGACATCTACACGCTGATGAAGTTCCAGCGGTCCAACCAGTCGACCTGCATCAACCAGCGTCCGCTGGTGAAGGTGGGCGACGTGGTCAGCGTGGGTGACGTGATCGCCGACGGCCCGTCGACCGAGTTCGGCGAGCTCGCGCTCGGCCGCAACGCGCTCGTCGCGTTCATGCCGTGGAACGGGTATAATTACGAGGATTCGATCCTCATCTCCGAGCGCATCGTGAAGGACGATGTGTTTACCTCGATCCACATCGAGGAGTTCGAGGTGATGGCCCGCGACACCAAGCTCGGGCCGGAGGACATCACGCGCGATATCCCCAACGTCGGCGAGGAGGCGCTGCGCAACCTCGACGAGGCAGGCATCGTGTACGTCGGCGCCGAGGTGGAGCCGGGCGATATCCTGGTCGGCAAGATCACGCCCAAGGGCGAAAGCCCGATGACGCCGGAGGAGAAGCTGCTCCGCGCCATCTTCGGCGAGAAGGCGTCGGACGTGCGCGACACGTCGCTCAAGCTGCCGCCGGGCGTCGCGGGGACGATCGTCGACGTGCGGGTGTTCAACCGCCACGGCATCGACAAGGACGAGCGCGCGATGGCGATCGAGCGCGAGGAGATCGAGCGACTGAAGAAGGATTCGGACGACGAGCGCTCGATCCTCAACCGCGCGACGTGGAGCCGGTTGCGCGAGATGCTGCTCGACCAGACGGCGACGGCGGTGCCCAAGGGCCTGAAGAAGGGCCAGGTCATCGATGCGGCCGCGCTCGACGCGGTGGACCGCACCGACTGGTGGAAGTTCGCCGTCGCCGACGATGCGGTGCAGGCGAACCTGGAGGCGGTGAAGACGCAGTACGACGGTGCGGCCAAGCTGATCACGGACAAGTTCCACGATCGGCGCGAGAAGCTGGAGCGTGGCGACGAGCTGCCGCCGGGCGTGCTCAAGATGGTCAAGGTGTTCGTCGCGGTGAAGCGCAAGCTGCAGCCGGGCGACAAGATGGCCGGACGCCACGGCAACAAGGGCGTCATTAGCCGCATCCTGCCGGCGGAGGACATGCCGTTCCTCGCCGACGGGACGCCGGTCGACCTCGTGCTAAACCCGCTGGGTGTGCCGAGCCGCATGAACGTCGGGCAGATCTTCGAGACGCATCTGGGCTGGGCCGCGCGCGGCCTGGGTCAGCAGATCGCGGGTCAGCTCGACGATTGGCGGGAAGCGAACCCCGACGCCAAGGCGGGCGCGATGCCCGACGCGGTGAAGGAGCGCCTCAAGGTCATCTACGGCGACCATTATTTAGCCGAGATCGAGGCGCGCGACGGCGACGAGATCGTCGAGCTGGCCGAGAACCTTCGCCCCGGCGTCCCGATGGGCACGCCCGTGTTCGACGGCGCGGTCGAGAAGGACGTGTTCGACATGCTCGAACTGGCGGGTCTCGACCCGTCGGGTCAGTCCGACCTGTTCGACGGGCGCACCGGCGACATGTTCGACCGCAAGGTGACGGTGGGCATCATCTACATGCTCAAGCTGCACCATCTGGTGGACGACAAGATCCACGCGCGGTCGATCGGGCCTTACAGCCTCGTCACCCAGCAGCCGCTGGGCGGCAAGGCGCAGTTCGGCGGCCAGCGGTTCGGCGAGATGGAAGTGTGGGCGCTCCAGGCGTATGGCGCCGCCTACACGCTGCAGGAGATGCTGACGGTGAAGTCCGACGATGTGGTCGGCCGCACCAAGGTCTATGAGGCGATCGTCAAGGGTGACGACACGTTCGAGGCCGGCATCCCCGAGAGCTTCAACGTGCTCGTCAAGGAGATGCGCAGCCTCGGCCTCAACGTCGACCTGCAGACGCAGGAAGTCGACGAGGACGGCGTGCGGCTGGCGGCGGAGTAAAGGTGAGGGAGGAAGTCGTCGTCGCCGGCTATAGGTTTGCGCCTAACAAGGCGACAATCGTATGCGAGCACGTGTTCGGAGGCGGCGTAGGCAAGCTCTTCGGGCATGACAGCGACGGCGATCTCCAAGTAACCTGCGGCGCGGCCGGTCACGACTGGTCAAGAGGTAAGGTGGTTGCGTTGAACGAGGCGTTGAACTGGCTTCCGTTCGCTGCCGAGCTTCCGACCGTGGCTCCCGGCTACGCTGCTGAACGACATAGCGGTGTTTGGGTGATCGAGGCTCTGGTTGAGCCAGCTGATCACCAGCAAGATTACTGAAAGGGTACTGACCCATGAACGAGATGACCCCCTTCGCCAATCCGGTCGCCAAGCCGGAGACGTTCGACCAGATCCAGATCAGCATCGCGTCTCCGGACAAGATCCGGTCGTGGTCGTTCGGCGAGATCAAGAAGCCCGAGACCATCAACTATCGCACGTTCAAGCCTGAGCGTGACGGTCTGTTCTGCGCGCGCATCTTCGGTCCGATCAAGGATTACGAGTGCCTGTGCGGCAAGTACAAGCGGATGAAATACAAGGGCATCGTCTGCGAGAAGTGCGGCGTCGAGGTCACCGTCTCGAAGGTCCGCCGCGAGCGGATGGGCCATATCGAGCTCGCCGCGCCCGTCGCGCACATCTGGTTCCTGAAGTCCCTGCCCTCGCGCATCGGCCTGCTGCTCGACATGCAGTTGAAGCAGCTCGAGCGCGTGCTGTATTTCGAGGCGTATATCGTCATCGAGCCGGGCCTGACCCCGCTCGAGAAATACTCGCTGATGACCGAGGACGAGCTCCTCGAGGCGCAGGACCAATATGGCGAGGACGCGTTCAGCGCCGGCATCGGTGCCGAGGCGGTCCGCATCATGCTGGAGTCGCTCGACTTGGAGGGCGAGAAGCGTGACCTGCTGGAGGAGCTCGCCACCACCAAGTCCGAGCTCAAGCCCAAGAAGATCATCAAGCGGCTGAAGGTCGTCGAGAGCTTCCTCGAATCCGGCAACCGCCCGGAGTGGATGATCCTTGAGGTCGTGCCGGTCATCCCGCCCGAGCTGCGCCCGCTGGTGCCGCTCGATGGCGGCCGCTTCGCGACGTCGGACCTCAACGACCTGTACCGCCGCGTCATCAACCGCAACAACCGCCTCAAGCGGCTGATGGAGCTGCGCGCGCCGGACATCATCGTCCGCAACGAGAAGCGCATGCTGCAGGAGGCGGTCGACGCGCTGTTCGACAACGGCCGCCGCGGCCGCACGATCACGGGCGCCAACAAGCGGCCGCTCAAATCGCTGTCCGACATGCTGAAGGGCAAGCAGGGCCGCTTCCGCCAGAACCTGCTCGGCAAGCGCGTCGACTATTCGGGCCGCTCGGTGATCGTCACGGGTCCCGAGCTCAAGCTGCACCAGTGCGGGCTGCCCAAGAAGATGGCATTGGAGCTGTTCAAGCCGTTCATCTACGCGCGCCTCGACGCCAAGGGCCTGAGCATGACGCTCAAGCAGGCGAAGAAGTGGGTGGAGAAGGAGCGCAAGGAAGTCTGGGACATCCTCGACGAGGTGATCCGCGAGCATCCGGTGATGCTCAACCGCGCGCCGACGCTCCACCGGCTCGGCATCCAGGCGTTCGAGCCGGTGCTGATCGAGGGCAAGGCGATCCAGCTCCATCCGCTCGTCTGCTCGGCGTTCAACGCGGACTTTGACGGCGACCAGATGGCCGTCCACGTCCCGCTCTCGCTGGAAGCGCAACTCGAAGCGCGCGTGCTGATGATGTCGACCAACAACATCCTCTCGCCCGCCAACGGCAAACCGATCATCGTGCCGTCGCAGGACATGGTGCTGGGGCTCTATTACCTCTCCATGATGAAGGAGAACGAGCCGGGCGAGGGCATGCTGCTGGGCGACATGGCGGAGGTGCACCAGGCGCTCCACGCCGGCGCCGTCACGCTGCACACCAAGATCACCAGCCGCGTTCCGCAGACCGACGAGAAGGGCAAGTCGTACCTCAAGCGCTATGAGACGACGCCGGGCCGCATGCTGCTCGGCGAGACGCTGCCGCACAGCCACAAGGTGCCGTTCGAGACCGTCAACCGCCTCCTCACCAAGAAGGACGTGGGCGACGTGATCGACGAGGTCTATCGTCACACCGGCCAGAAGGAGACGGTGCTGTTCGCCGACGCGATCATGGCGCTGGGCTTCCGCCACGCGTTCAAGGCGGGCATCTCGTTCGGCAAGGACGACATGCTGGTCGCGCCCGACAAGGACAAGCTGGTCGACGAGACTCGCGACCAGGTGAAGGATTACGAGCAGCAGTATCAGGACGGGCTCATCACCCAGCAGGAGAAATACAACAAGGTGATCGACGCCTGGAGCCGTTGCGGCGACCAGGTCGCGAACTCGATGATGAACGAGATCAGGATGGTCCGGAAGCTGCCCAACGGGCGCGAGATGGACATCAACTCGATCTACATGATGGCCCACTCGGGTGCTCGTGGCTCACAGGCGCAGATCAAGCAGCTCGCCGGCATGCGTGGCCTCATGGCCAAGCCGTCGGGCGAGATCATCGAGACGCCGATCATCTCAAACTTCAAGGAGGGCCTGACCGTCCTTGAATATTTCAACTCCACCCACGGTGCTCGTAAAGGTCTTGCGGACACGGCGTTGAAGACCGCCAACTCGGGCTACCTCACCCGCCGCCTCGTCGACGTGTCGCAGGACTGCGTCATCATCATGGAGGATTGCGGGACCGAGCGCGCGCTGGAGATGAAGGCGATCGTGCAGGGCGGATCGACCATCGCGTCCTTGGGCGAGCGCATCCTGGGCCGCACGACGGCCGAGGACGTGGTCGACGGCAAGACCGGCAAGGTCGTCATTCCGACGGGCACGTTGCTCGACGAGCCTATGGTCGCGCGGATCGAGGCGCTGGGCGTCCAGGGGATGAAGATCCGCTCGCCGCTGGTGTGCGAAGCCAAGATCGGCGTGTGCGGCAAATGCTACGGGCGCGATCTCGCCCGCGGCACGCCGGTCAACATCGGCGAGGCGGTCGGCGTCATCGCCGCCCAGTCGATCGGCGAGCCGGGCACGCAGCTGACGATGCGGACGTTCCACATCGGGGGCGCGGCGCAGTTGAACGAGCAGTCGAACCTGGAGGCGCCGGTTGACGGCACCGCCCAGTTCCGCGACCTGCGCCTGATCGAGGATCAGCGCGGGCGCCGCGTGGTGCTCAGCCGCTCGGGTGAGATCGCGATCGTCGACATGGACGGCCGCGAGCGTGCGGTGCACCGCATTCCCTACGGCGCGTACGTCATGTTCGACGACGGCCACATCCTGTCGAAGGGCGACCGGATGGCGGAGTGGGATCCGTTCACCATGCCGGTCATCACCGAGAGCGGCGGCACCGTGCGCTACCAGGACCTGATCGAGGGCAAGACGCTCACCGAGCAGACCGACGAGGCGACGGGCATCGCCCAGCGCGTCGTGACCGAGTTCCGCGCCCCCACCAAGTCGAAGGAGGATTTGCGCCCGCGCATCACGCTCCTCGATGAGGGATCGGGCGAGGCGGCGCGCTACATGCTGGCATCGGGCGCGACGCTGTCGGTCGAGGACGGCGCGGTGGTCCAGGGCGGCGACGTGCTCGCCCGCGTGTCGCGCGAGAGCGCCAAGACGCGCGACATCACCGGCGGTCTGCCGCGGGTGGCCGAGCTGTTCGAGGCGCGCATCCCCAAGGAGGCGGCGATCATCGCCAAGGTTTCCGGCCGGGTCGTGTTCGGCAAGGATTACAAGGCGAAGCGCAAGATCGGCATCCAGCCCGAGGATGGCGGCGAGGTCGTCGAGTATCTGATCCCCAAGTCGAAGGTGATCGACGTCCAGGAGGGCGACTACGTCAAGCGCGGCGATAATCTGATCGGCGGATCGCCCAACCCGCACGACATTCTGGAAACGATGGGGATCGAGCCGCTGGCCGAATATCTGGTCGCGGAAATCCAGGAGGTCTACCGACTTCAGGGCGTGAAGATCAACGACAAGCACATCGAGACGATCGTCCGTCAGATGCTGCAGAAGGTCGAGATCACCGACGGCGGCGACACCACGCTGCTGAAGGGCGAGCAGGTCGATCGCGACGAGATGGACGCGACCAACGCCAAGCTGGAGAAGGGCCAGGCCGTCGCGCACGGCAAGCCGATCCTGCTCGGCATCACCAAGGCGTCGCTGCAGACCCGCAGCTTCATCTCGGCGGCGTCGTTCCAGGAGACCACCCGCGTCCTCACCGAGGCGGCGGTCCAGGGCAAGCAGGACCAGTTGATGGGCCTGAAGGAGAATGTGATCGTCGGCCGGCTGATCCCGGCGGGCACCGGCGCAGGCATGAACCGCCTGCGCGTGGCGGCGACCAGCCGCGACGTGGCGCTCCGCGCCTCGCAGCGCAGCCTGGCGGCGGCGATCGTCGCCCCCGTCAGCGCGGCGGAGGAGCACGCCGCCGAACTCGCCCGCAATCCCCGCGAGAGCGCGGGCACGCGGGACGAGTTGGCGGAGGTGATCGTCTCTGGAACGGGGACGGACGCGGATGCCGGCGAGTATCTGAACGACTGATCGACGCGATCAGTCGAGTGACGAAGCCGCCGCCCCGGAGCGATCCTGGGCGGCGGTTTTCGTTTGAAGGCTGATCCTGCAGATTCCCCCCGTCACCCCGGACTTGATCCGGGGTCCCGCTTTTCATGCGCAATCAACGAGCGTTGGGCACGGTGCAGCTGACATCGCGCAGACGCTCAGCCTCATCATCCATACTTGTAAAAGTGAGAAGCGGGGCCCGGGTCAAACCCAAGGTGACGAAGAGCTTGTACCCCGCTGACACTCAATTATGCGGAGTCCATGGTTCTGCCCAAGCCACCCCTCATCGACGACGAGCGCGTGCTGTGGGAAGGTGCGCCACCAACCGGCCTGCGGTTCTACGCGCATGACAAGGAGCTAGTCCCCTTCTCAATCTTGTGGGTAAGCGCAGTTGTTTTCTGGAATATCGACGCTTGGACGACCGGCCAAGGCCCGGGTGCATGGTTTATGCGGCTCTGGGGTCTGCCGTTCCTGCTACTGGGCGCGTTCCAGCTTGTCGGTCGCTTCTTCCTTGATGCCGCCGTGCGTCGACGCCAGCGCTACTATGTCACGGAACGGCGGGTGCTCGTCGTCCGGTACGGTTGGCGCGGCCGTGTGATCGCAACAGGATTGGATTTCCTGCCCATTGTGACGGTGACGGAGCGTTCGGACGGGTCGGGCGACATTCGCTTCGGGCTTAAGCGGTACCGGCGCACCAGCAAGACCAGACAGTTGGTCGAACGTGACCGAGTTGTACCCGCGCTCAACCCCACACCTCAATTCCTCGGTGTCCCGAACGTAAGGGCCGTGCAGGAGCTTATCGAGTACCAGGCGCAGCGGGCGGGCGGCATCGGCGCTTAACGGATCGCACGAGTTGGTCGGCAACCGCGCGACAGGCGCGGAGCCGGGTGCGCTCGGTTGCTTCGCCAACGCTTCCTTCACCTTCTTCGCGGCCCGCGACAGGAAGTCTTCCCCCGCCGCCTCGGCATCCGCCTTGGTGCGGTGCGCGACGCCCGGCTCCTCCGCTGGTGGCGCGTAGACGGAGAACAGCTTGAGGGCGCCCGCGCCCTTGTTGACGATGTTGTGCTGCGCGCCTTTGGGCATCACGATCATGTGATTGAACGACACTTTGGTCGTGTGGCCGTCGAGGATCGCCTGCCCTCCTCTCCACAAGGAGCGCGGCCTGATCGGTGCGGTGCGACTCAATCAGCGTCACCCCGACCTTGAGCCGAGGTCCCGCTACCTTCGACGTCGGGGAGGAGCGGGACCCCGGATCAAGTCCGGGGTGACGGAGAAGTGTTCACGGCACCACCTCGCCTTGATCGACGCCCCACAACCGCCCCTCCTCCACGAACCCCGCCTGGCCGTGCACGTCGATCCGGCACCAGCCGTTGGCGCACTGGCTCAGCCGGCCGACGACGCCGGGCGCCGCGCGCCAGGCGATGCGGCCGTCGCCCGCCGGCCGGTCGCGCAGTTCGACGGGCGCGGCCGTCGCGCTGACGGGCACGAAGCCGGTGCGCTTGTCCGACAGCAGGTTCGCCAGGATCCACCCCTGCGTCCCGCCGGGATCCTCCACCTTGCGCCATTCCTTGAACGTCGCGAGCACCCGCACCGGCAGGTCGGGCCGGACGTACAGCCAGCTCGCGGGATAGTTGCGCCCCGGCCCCGTCCGCATCCGCGCCTTTGCTGCCGCGATCGACGCATAATAAGGCATCTTGCGCGCTGGCGCGGCGTCGACGGCGCTCGCCAGCAGCCCGGCCGCCCCCGCCGCTGCCGCCGTCATCACGAGCATCGAACCACGCATCCTGCTTCTCCCTGCCGTTCCCTTGGCGTGGCTCACCTTGCCTTCGCGTGCCATGCGCATCAATGCCCGTTGACGGGCGCGCGCCCCTCCGCCAACCCGCGATCATGCCCGAAACGAGACGCATGACCCGCCCGAGGGTGATCGTCACCCGCGAGCTGCCCGATCCGGTGATGGACCGGATGGAGGCGCTGTTCGACACGAAGCTCAACCGCGACGACGCGCCGATGGACCGCGCGGCGCTCGCCGCAGCGATGGCCGAGGCGGACGTGCTGGTGCCCGCCGTCACCGACGACATCGACGGCGCGCTGATCGCGGGCGCGGGCGATCGGTTGAAGCTGATCGCCAATTTCGGCGCGGGCGTGAACCATATCGATCTTGCGGCGGCGCGCGCGCGGCGGATCGTCGTCACCAACACGCCGGGCGTGCTGACGGAGGACACGGCGGACCTGACGCTCGCGCTGATCCTGGCCGTGCCGCGGCGGCTGGCGGAGGGCGAGAAGCTGGTCCGGTCGGGCGGCTGGACGGGGTGGAGCCCGGGCGGGATGCTGGGGCATCGGATCGGCGGCAAGGCGCTGGGCATCGTCGGCATGGGCCGGATCGGCCAGGCGGTCGCGCGGCGGGCGGCGGCGTTCGGCCTTGCGATCCACTATCACAACCGCCACCGGCTGCCCGCGCCGCTGGAGGCGGAGCTCGGCGCGCGGTGGCACCCCGACCTCGACGCGATGCTGGGCGTGATCGACATCCTGACGCTGCACACGCCGCGCAACGCGGACAGCGAGGGGATGATCGACGCCCGCCGGATCGCGCTGCTGCGCCCGCACGTGTACCTCATCAACGCCAGCCGCGGCGGGATCGTCGACGAGGACGCGCTGACGGCGGCGCTGGAGGCGGGCCGGCTGGCGGGCGCGGGGCTGGACGTATGGCGGCACGAGCCAGCGATCGATCCGCGCCTCCTCGCGCTGCCCAATGTGATGATGACGCCGCACATGGGCTCGGCGACGATGGAGGGCCGGATCGCGAGCGGCGAGCGCGTGATCGCCAACATCCGCGCTTGGGCCGACGGGCTGCGGCCGCCGGATCAGGTGCTGGAGGGATGGGCTTAGGCACGGCTTTGCCGGCCTAAGCCCATCCCTCCCGGCCAGCGGCGCTACAGCGCCGACTGACGTCATGGGCTTTGCCCATGACCGGGCCTTTCACCCAGGTGGTTCGCCCTTCTTTTCCGTTCATGCTGAGCCTGTCGAAGCACTGTCCTTCTTCTCGGACAGGTAGAAGTGCAGCCCCCTTCGACTGCCTGCCTGCGGCAGTCCCTCAGGACAGGCTTCGACAAGCTCAGGGTAGACGGAAGAAAGGAACCACGCTCTGCCCAAGAGCGCTTGTCGCGCATCCTCCCTGGAAAGGACCCGCCATGCTCGCCTCGTTCCTCATGGGCCTCGTCGGCGGCCAGCGCGCGATGACGCCGCTGGCCACGGTGTACATCGCCGCAGCCCGGGGCGAGTTGCCTGACCATAACGCCAGGACGCCGTTTCTCGGCACGAAGTGGGCCGCCGCGGGCGCCACCCTGCTCGCCGTCGCCGAGCTCGCGGGCGACAAGCAGAAGACCGCGCCCGACCGGATCGTGGCCGTAGGCCTCCTCGCCCGCTTCACCACCAGCGCGATCGCCGGCATGGCGCTGGCGCCCAAGCGACAGCGGTGGCTGGGCGCGGCGGTGGGCGGCGCGACGGCGGTGCTCGCCTCCTATCCCGGCTGGCGCGCGCGGATGGCGGCGCTGGCGCGATTTGGCCAAACGTCGACCGGCTTCGTCGAGGACGCCGCCGTGATCGCGGGCGCGGCGACGATCGTGCGGACGCTACCCAAGGCGGCATAGAACCGGCCGTTCAGTCCGCAGACAGCGTCTGCCCGTAGAACGGGCGCCATGAACCGCCCCCTCCTCGCCGCGCTCGTGGCGCTGTCCGCCCCATTCCTGTTCGCAAGCACCGCCTCCGCCCAGAGCGAGTCGCAATTCCCCGATCGCCCGATCGCACGCGCAGAGGTGATCGCGGTCGTCAAGCGCCAGTTCGCGCAGATGGACGCCAACCGTGACGGCGTCGTCACCCGGCCCGAGTTCGACGCGTTCCGCGCGCATCAGAAGCCGGCGCCGGCGAGCGGTGTCGATGCGCTGTCGCATATCGGCGCCAATTGGTACGACCGCGCCGATACCAAGGGTGACGGCCGCGTGACGCTGGACGAGGCGCTCGCCCGCCCGCTGCACCTGTTCGACCTGGCGGACGTCAACAAGGATGGCGTCGTCTCGGTGCAGGAGCGGCAAGTGGCGATGACGCTGATGGGGCTGATGGGCGGACAGTAGCTCTTCGTCACCCCGGGCTCGACCCGGGGTCCCGCTTCTTGTCTACGTTCCTTATCCCGGATCCATAGAACAAGTTAAAGCGAAACCCCAGTGGCCGGGGTAGCGGCTATTCCTCCCGCCTCGCGCGCACCCGATCCGCGCCCGCGTCGAAGAACGCCGCCAGCGCGCGGCCCGCGTGGCGTAGCGACAGTTCCTCGTGGATCGCCGCGACCGTGCCCGGCGGCGACTGGATCGCGCGGACCGCCTCACGCTCGGCGCGGTCGAAATGGTAGCGATAGTCCGGCTCGTGGCTCATGCGGCGTCTCCACTGGTGCGCGCCCTTATCGCCGGCGCGCCATGTCGCCGCCGTGTCGGGTTACTGAACATCCCGAAATGTCTGTCGCAACCTGTAACCGCGCGTCGTCAATCCCCCGTCCGGATACGCTCCACCAACTGACCGACCGTCGGCACGAAGCCGTTGGAGTAGAAGGGATCGCGCTTGAACTCATAAGCCGAATGGCCCGCGAACATCAGGTTCTGCTCCACGTCGCCGCCGTGCGCGATGTCCTGCAGCGTCTTCTGGATGCAGAACGAGCGCGGGTCGGCGAGCCGCCCGGTCGAGTTGGTCTCCGTGTCCGCCCAGCTCGAGAACAGGCACTGCGACAGGCAGCCCATGCAGTCGGCCTGGTCCTTCCTGATCTCGCCCTTCTCGGCCGGCGTCACGAACACCAGCGTGTTGTCCGGCGTCTTCAGCGCGTCGGTATAGCCGGCCCCGAACCAGCTACGGGCCCGCTGCAGGTCGCCTAGCGTAACCCAGAAGTTCTTGCCCTTCACGCCCACGTCGAGCTGATAGGTGTGGTCGCCCGCTTCTTGCGTCGAGAAGGCGATCTGCCGCTCCGACCGCGCCTCGAGCGCGCGCAGGAACGGGTTGCGCACCGCCGATGAATAGAAGCCGGTCGGCGAGAACCGGTGCAGCAGCACCTCGCCCTCCTCGACCGTGGTCAGCCGCTGCTTCCAGGCGTCGGGGATCGGGCTCTCGCGCGTCAGCAGCGGGCGGGTGCCGAACTGGAACGCGATCTGACCGAGCTCCGGATTATCGATCCAGTTTTCCCAGTCGCGCAGATACCAGACGCCGCCCGCCATCACGATCGGCACGTCGTCGGACAGGCCACCCTCGCGCATCGTGTCGCGCAGCGCCTTCACGCGCGGATACGGGTCCTGCGGCACGAGCGGGTCCTCCGCGTTGGACAGGCCGTTGTGCCCGCCCGCCAGCCACGGGTCCTCGTACACCACCGCGCCCAGCAGCTCCGACACCTTGGAATAGGCGCGCTTCCACAACGCGCGGAACGCGCGCGCGGACGACACGATCGGCAGGTAGTTGACGTTGTACGACGCCGCGATCTCGGAGAGCTTGTACGGCATCCCCGCGCCGCAGGTGACGCCGGCGACCAGGCCGCGGGTACGCTCCAGCACGCCTTCCAGCACCCGCTGCGCGCCGCCCATCTCCCACAGCACGTTGATGTTGATCGCGCCCCGAAGACCGCTGGCGCCGCCCGCGATGTCCCATGCGCGGCGCACCTGCTCGACGGCGCCGTCGATCGCGTACTGGACCAGCTCGTCGTGCCGCTCGCGCCGGGTAAGCGCGCGATAGATCTGGGGGATGATCCGGCCGTCGGGATCATAGCTGTCGGCGTTGACCGCCGACACGGTGCCGATCCCGCCCGCCGCTGCCCAGGCGCCGGCGGAGGCATGGTTGGTCGCCGCCACGCCCTTGCCGCCCTCGATCAGCGGCCAGACCTCGCGCCCGGCGTAACTGATCGGCCTGATACCCTTGAACACTGGACGCTTTGCCTTTTCACGGTTTGTCGGCCGCTATAGCGGATCGGCGCGGGCTTGCGAGGGAAATTGGGTGGGCGTTGCTGGTCGCCTAGCCTCCCGTCACCCCGGCCTTGAGCCGGGGCCCCGCTTCTTGGACTGCGCAAAAAGTAGCGGGACCCCGGGTCAAGCCCGGGGTGACGAAAAGACGTGGCTTACCCCAACACTCCCGGCCGCCGCATTGCCCCCTCGTACAGCGCCTTGTACCGCGCGATCATCAGCCCCTCGTCATACTCTGCCCGCGCCTTGGCCTGGTTCGCCGCGCCTACCCGCGCGCGCAGGTCCGGATCGTTCGCCAGCGCCTGCATCGCGTCGCGCAGCTCCACCTCGCTCGCATATTGGGTGACGAACGGCAGGTTCTCGGCCGCCACCATCTTCGCCACATCCCCCACCGGCAACGACGCGACCGGCAGGCCCGCCGCCATCGCCTCCACCACCGAGATCGGGAACTGCTCCGACCGCGACGAGACCGCCAGCAGGTCGAAATGGCGAATGAACCAATAGGGCCGCTCCAGATGGCCGGGCATGACCAATTGATTGCCCAGCCCCATCGCCATCGCCGCCTGCTTGATCGTCGCCCGCTCCGGCCCCTCGCCGACGATCACCAGCCGCACCCGCCCCGACAGGCCGCCGGCGGCGCGCACCAGCGCGGGCAGGTCCTTCACTGCACGCAAGCCCGCGAGCGCGCCGATCACGATCTCCTTGGGGCGACGCTCGAACCCCGGGATCGCACCGACACGCGGCGGCTCGGCGTAAAGCGCGGTGGCGATGCCGTTGACGATGCGGTGGACCCGCGCGCGCGGCTGGCGCCACGTCTTCAGCGCGATCGTCTCCAGCGTCTCCGACGGTACCGCGAGCGCATCCGCGGCGGACAGCGCGATCCGGCGGTAGAGGTTGCGCTCGCGCTTGAGACCATCCGCCTCGTCCTCGTTGAAGCCGTCTTCGTGGTGCACGAGCGGCGGCGCGTTCTTCCCGAACACGCGCCGCGCCATCACGCCGTCGATCGCGCCCCAATTGTACGTCAGCACTAAGTCGTAGCCGCGCATGTACCGCGCGATCGCCTCGTAGCGCGCGACCGACGGCTTGCCGGTCAGCGGCGGCGGGTCCTGCGCTATCTCATACTTGATCCCCTGCGCGATCCGCTCGCGCGCGCCGAGCTGGTCGGGGATGCCGGACACGATCCTGTGCGTGGCCGCCGAGCCCCACGCATTCATCAACCGAACCGCCCGCGCCTCCTTGCCGCCCAAGGCGAAGGTGGAGTGGAGGTGGAGGATGCGGATGGGGGCGGGCATGGGCGGCTTTTAGAGCGATCCGATCCTATCCGTCACCCCGGACCCATCCTTCCGTTTACCCTGAGCTTGTCGAAGGGCTGTACTTCTGACTGCTGGTGGCAAGAAAGGACAGTGCTTCGACAAGCTCAGCATGGACGGAAGAAGGGTGCGTCAGCGCCGGGCTGACGGCGTCGTCGCGAACACCGCCTTCGGCAGCACCACGTGCACCCCCTTGTTGCGGTCCACCAGCTCGGTCACCTCGACGTCGCCGGCAACGCTGACCAGCATGTAGGCATCGTCCCGCGTCATGCCTTTTTGCGCCACCAGGAAGTCGATCATCCCGCGCACCGCCTTGCGCGCGGCGTTGGACAGGTCCTCGTCGAAGCCCATCGCGATGTAGGCGGTCGGCGTCTCGGCGCGGGGGTACACGGCCTCGCCCGCCCCGCTGCCCTTCTTGTGGAGGATCAGCTGCAGCTTGCCGACGAGCGACGTCTCCAGCGCGGTGATGTCGACCTCGCCATTGCCCTGCGCGGCGTGGCCGTCGCCCACCTCCAGCAGCGCGCCCGGCGCATGGACGGGGAAGAACATCGTCGTCCCCGCGACGAGCGCGCGATCGTCCATGTTGCCGCCGCCGACGTTGGGCGGGGTCGAGTCGTACCGGCCGAACGCAGGCGGCGGCGCGACGCCCATGCTGCCGAAGAACGGGTGCAGCGCCACCTCGACGCCCGGCGCGACCTGACCGACCATCCGGCGCCGGTCGAGCGGCACGATCTTGATCCGCCGGTACGGGAAGTCGTCGGGCAGGAAGCCGGTCGTCGGCCCGAACGCGTTGTACGCATAGGGGATGGCGAGATCGATGCGGAGGATCCGCACCTCCAGCGTGTCGCCCGGCTCCGCGCCTTCGACGGCGATCGGCCCGGTCAGGATATGCCCGCCCGGTCCGCGCTGATCTGCCGGCACGCCCGCGAACACCGCGCGCAAGCTCGCCTCGACCTGTTCCGGCGGCAGCCCCGCATGCTCCAGACCAATGGGGCTGTTGGTCAGCAGCGTATGGACCGTCACCGTGTCACCCGACCGCACGGTGAGAACCGGCTTGGCCGCAGCGTCGTAATGCCCCCAGGCGACGGTGGCAGGCGTGGCGGGCAGATCATGGTCCTCCGCCCGCGCCGCGCCCGTACCCGCCAGCATCAACGCCGCCGCCATCCATGTCCGTGCCGCCATCGCATGTTCCCCGCATCGTGCGAGGGCCAGCGTAGCGGCTGCGAGCGTGAGATCAACGGTCGCGGGACAAGGCCTCTCACCGTCCGTCACCCCGGGCTCGACCCGGGGTCCCGCTGCCTTGCGATGGAGGGAAGAAGCGGGACCGCGGATCAGGTCCGGGGTGACGGAGATTTAACCGAACCGATCGACCAAGCCACGCACCCGCCCCTCACACGAACCCCAGGTTCCACGTCGACGGAGTGTAATTCCCCATGTTGGGCAGCACCGTCGTCATGTCTCCCGTCCCCACGCCGAACCAGCTCGCCAGCGTCGAGGCATATTGGTCCACCGACGTCGTCGGCACCAGCCGGCCCTGGCCGACGTCGTCCGCCGTGCCGTTGCCGATCGCGGGCGCGGTGCCATAGAGGCGCTGGCCCTTCACCGCGCCGCCCGTCACGAAGTGCATCGATCCCCAGCCGTGATCCGCGCCGCTGGTGTTGCTCGTCAGCGTGCGGCCGAAGTCGCTGGCGGTGAAGGCGGTCACCTTGTCGGCGACGCCCAGCGCGGCGGTGGTGTCGTAGAACGCCTTCATCGCGGTCGCGACCAATCCGATCTGCACCGGGTGCGCGGCGGCCAGGTTCTCGTGCATGTCGAACCCGCCGAGGCTGACGAAGAACACCTGTCGCTTGGCGCCGAGATCGGCCGAGACCGAGATCATCCGCGCGACGATCTTCAACTGGTCCGCCAGGCTGTTGTTCGCCGGGAACAGGTTGAAGTTCGCCGCCGGCGCATTGCCGAGCGCGGCCGTCACCTGCGCATAGGTGTCGAGCGCGCGCTTCGCGACCACGGCATGCTCGTTGCCCATGACGTGGCCGTTGCCGCTGGTCATCAGGCTGCGCAGCGTCGAGACGGCGGCGCTCGACCCGAACACGCTGCCGCCGTTGCCGAGCAGCGGGACCGGGCCGCCCGCGCCGATCGAATATTGCACCGCCGTCTTGCCGGTCAGGTACACCGCATTGCCGCTCGCGTTGATGCACGTCAGCGTCGACGATCCGTTGCCCGACTCCAGCAGGTCGCCGATCCGCCCACCCCAGCCCGACGTCGCGCCCTCGGGGTTGCTCGCCTGGAAATAGCTCTGCTGGTCGTTGTGGCTGAACAATTTGGGCGGCAGCTTGACCGAGTTCGCCGTATATTGCGCCTTGGTGGTAGGCTGGACGAGCGTGCCCAGGTTCATCACCGCCGCCATCTTGCCCTGGGCGAACAGCGGCAGCAGCGGCTGCATCGCCGGCGCCAGCGCATATTGCCGCGCGCCCGCTAGCGCCGTCACCGGATTGAGCAGCCCGGGCGCAAGCTGGTCGCGGGTCAGCGCGATGTTGGCGCGCGCCGC
This sequence comes from uncultured Sphingomonas sp., assembly GCF_964237335.1. Lineage (NCBI taxonomy): Bacteria > Pseudomonadati > Pseudomonadota > Alphaproteobacteria > Sphingomonadales > Sphingomonadaceae > Sphingomonas > uncultured Sphingomonas sp. Next base: position 19,372 of record NZ_CAXSHM010000028.1, on the reverse strand, counting down.
CTGATACGCCGAATAGCTCGCCTGGTCATAGGGCGTCAGCGTGTTGGCGTGATCGTTGCCGCCGTACAGGAACACGCACACCAGCGCCTTGTAGTCGCTCGCAGTGGCCGCCGCCGCCTCGCCGATCGCGGCGAGCGACGAGACGAACGGCGTCGCGACGCCGGCGATGCCCAGCGCGGCCGATCGGCGGAGGAAGGCGCGGCGCGAGGCGTCGACCGGCGCCGCACGATCGAGGCCGAGCGTGCGATAGGGATCGGGTGATCGGTCTTCGTCACACATCGCGCGGCTCCTGGTTCATCAATCGATAAACCCGTTCACCCTGAGCTTGTCGAAGGGCTGCCGTCTTCTTTGCACGCAAGGGAGAAGGGCAGTGCTTCGACGAGCTCAGCATGAACGGAAGAATAGGGGCGGTCCTTCCCGATGACCGGCAAAGCAGGCATTACCGCACCGTCAGATAATCCGGCGACGCCATCGCCAGCAGGATGGCGATGCCGACGCGGTTGACGGGGCCGTTGGTCGCGGTCGTGGCCACGCTGTCCACCGCCGTCCTGATCGACGCCACCGTCGCCGCCGATAGTTGCCCGGCCGCGAGCACCACGTTCACCTCGTCCACCAGCGCGCCGCTGTCGGAGGCCTTGGCGAGGATCGCGGTATAATCCGCCTTCACGTCGCCGGTGCCGCCGGCGATCAGCGATTGCAGATAGTTGACGGTGCCGACCACCGTCTGCTCGTTGGTGATCTGGAACTCGGGCGCGACGAGGCCGGCCGCGGCGATCGACGTGTTGGGCGGCGTATATTCCGGGCGGAAGAAGTTGAAGACGGTCTGGCTGCGGCCGGGCGACTGGCCGAGCCGGGTGGCGGCGCTGGACGTGTCGCCGATCGCCCACGCGTTCGACGGCGACGCCGCGCCATAGGCGCGCGCCCAGCCGGTCAGCCGCGTGATCGGCTCGCGCAGCTTGCCTCCTGTGGTGGTCGCCAGCGACGCGTCGGACCGTGCCTCGGTGTCGAGCAGGGTCGCCTTCAGCACCGCCTGCATATCGCCGCGCACGCCCTTGCCGTTGTCCGCGAACACGCCCGCGACGCGCGCGACATAGGCGCCCGACGGGTTGGACGAGACGAGCCGCTGGATGATCTGCTTCGACACGAACGGCGGCATGTTGGGGTGCGCGAAGATCGCGTCGAGCGCCGTGTTCACCGCCGCCATCCCGCCGCCCGAAACGCTGGTTCCCAGGAAGGTCGCCGCGCCCGTCTCGTTGATCGAGGCGTTCATCACCAGCGGCTGGCGGTACACGGCGGGCGTCGTGGTGTCCGAACCGGCGAGCGACAGCCCGGTGAACACGCGCGCCAGCCCCGACACGTCCGCCTGCGTATAGGTCTCGACCGGCGTCGCGCCGCCGACGGGCGTGCCGTCCATGTTGAGCTTGTAGAGCCCCAGCGTGAAGAGCTGCATCAGTTCGCGCGCGTAATTCTCGTCGGGTTGTGATCCCGTCGCCGCGTTCGCCTTGCGGTTGCCCAGGAACGTCAGGAACGATCCCATGCCTGCGTTGGTGGTGATCGCGCCCAGCAGCGTGCGGAAATTGCCGAACGCCCCGTCCATCAGCACGTCGAGATAGGCGGCGGCGGCGAACGCGCGCCAGTTGCCGCTGATGCCGTCGATCCCCACGACCAGCATGTCGAGCAGCGCCATGCCGACGCGCTGGCGAAGCTGGTCGGGCTCGGCGATCAGCTGCCGCCAGACGGTCGCGTCGTAGCCAGCCTCGGAGGTGATGTTCGCGGCGGCGTCATAGCCATTGGCGATCAGCCAGTCCCAGTGGCTCGTCGCGCGCGCCATCGCGAACTGGGCGTTGATCCACGACTCATATCCGCTCGCGACGACCGCATCGACGGTCGCGCGCGTGCCGCCCATCGTCGCCTGGGTGAGGAAGCGGCTGGCCTGCGCGGGGGCGATCGCGACGGCGGCGACGGTGATGGCCGGCGCCGCGCCCGGCGGCGCCGCCGTGCCGCCGTCCGACCCGCAGGCGGCGAGCGCCAGCGCAGAGCCGAGCGCCGCGACAGCGCCCAAGCCGCCCGGCACGACGACCGGCGGCGTGTGCTCATCGATCCTGGCACCGTCCCTGGCGCCGGCCTCGTCTGCCAGCCCGGTCGCCGACAATCGAGTGTCGTCCAGCATCCCCATGCCCCCTGCCACGATGCCGCCGCATCGCTTTACCGGGAAGAGTACGGCAGCACGTACGGCATAACTACCAGACGAGCCGCCAAACCCGACCAGCCGTTCCGCTGAAGCGGCAGGCGACGCGTCAAAACGATTATTCCCGGGAACTTACGCAGGTCAGGCATTATCGCGCTTTGACTGGAGCCGGGTCGGCGTTAGTCATGCCCGTACAAAGGGGGGACCTTCATGATCGTATCTCGCGTCGCGCTGGCGACGGCGTTCGGCTGCCTGATGGCCGGTCAGGTAGAGGCCGCACCCGACGCCGCTACCGTCTCCGCGGCCCCCCTATCCGCAACGGAAGCGGCGCAACGGTTCGGCGCGCGCGAGGATGTGCGCCAGGTCAGCCTGTCGCCCAGCGGCAAGCGGATCGTGGTGCTCCGCTCCGCCAAGGGTGCGGGCAGCGTCGTCTACGTCTACGATCTCTCCGACACGGCCGCTCCCAAGGTGGTGTTGACGTCCACCGGCCGTCCCGACCAAGTGCTCGGCTGTGCCTGGTCGACGGACACGCGGCTGCTGTGCCAGACCACCACCACGGCGTCGCTGGACGGCCAGCTGCTCGGGTTCAGCCGCATGCTGACGGTCAACGCCGACGGGAGCGGTCTGAAGGAACTGAGCACGGAGCGCGGGTCCAACGACCTGTCCTTCAGCCAGTCGGGCGGCGAGGTGATCGACTGGCTGGACGACGGCACGGGCGCGGTACTGGTCACGCGCGCGGCGTCCGAGCGATCCACGACCGGTACGCTCCTGCCGGGCGGGCGGTCGGGCATCGAGGTCGATCGGGTGGACACCACCAGCCTGCAGCGCCGCCTGGTCGAGCCACCGGTGGCGAGCGCGACCGACTATTTCTCGGACGGCCACGGCATTGTCCGCGTCATGGGCGTCGCCTCCGCGAACGACACCGGCTATCTGTCAGGCCGCCTGTCCTATCGCTATCGCCGCGCCGGCGATCGCGCCTGGCAGCCGTTGTCGACCGTCACGATTACACCCACCGGCGACAAGGGATTCGAGCCGCAGGCGGTGGATCGCGACCTGAACGTCGTCTACGGCTTCGACGATGCCGGCGGCCGCGCGGGGCTGTATCGCGTATCGCTCGACGGCAGCCTGAAACGCGAGCTGGTCGTGTCCAACCCCCGCGTCGACGTGGACGAGCTGCTGACGATCGGGCGCCAGCACCGCGTGGTGGGTGCGAGCTTCGCGACCGACAAGCGCGAGACGGTGTTCTTCGATCCGGCGCTGAAGGCGCTCGGCGCATCGCTTGGACGCGCGCTGCCGAACGCGCCGATCGTGGACTTCGTTGATGCAAGCGCGGACGAGAAGCAGCTCGTGCTGTTCGCCGGATCGGACAGCGACCCCGGCCGCTTCTACCTCTACGACAAGCCGACGCGCAAACTCGCCGAAATCATGGCGGTGCGCCCGCAACTCGCGGGCGTGAAGCTCGCCAGCGTGCGGCCGATCACCTTCAAGGCCGCCGACGGCACCGACATCCCTGGTTATCTCACGCTGCCACCGGGCAGTGATGGCCCCGATGGCGGACGGGGCCTGCCGGCGATCGTGATGCCGCACGGCGGGCCGGAGGCGCGCGATTACTGGGGCTTCGACTGGCTGTCGCAGTTCTTCGCCAACCGCGGCTATGCCGTGCTGCAGCCCAATTACCGCGGCTCCACAGGCTATGGCTCGCAGTTCTTCCAGAAGAACGGATTCCAGTCGTGGCGCACCGCGATCGGCGACGTCAACGACGCCGGTCGCTACCTGTTGTCGTCGGGCATCGCCGCGCCGGGCAAGATCGCGATCTTCGGCTGGTCCTATGGCGGCTATGCGGCGCTGCAATCGTCGGTGCTGGACCCCGACCTGTTCAAGGCGATCGTCGCGGTCGCGCCCGTCACCGACCTTGAAACCCTAAGAGCCGAGCGGCGCGACTATGCAGATTTCCGGATCAACGACGCGCGGATCGGCCACGGGCCCGAGGTACGTGCCGGCAGCCCTGCACAGAACGCAGACCGGATCAAGGCGCCGGTGCTGATCTTCCACGCCGACAAGGACCAGAATGTCGGCATCGGCGAGTCGCGCCTCATGGCCGCCCGGCTGAGGTCCGCGGGCAAGAAGGTGGAGCTCGTCGAGTACAAGGGCCTGACGCACCAGCTCGACGACGCCGAGGTGCGCGCCGACATGCTCGCGAAGTCGGACGCGTTCCTGCGGCAGTCGCTGGGGCTTTGACCCTTCCCCCCCTCAAACCTTCGCGGCGGAAGCGCCCTCGCCCGCGTAGAGCGCGGCGTAGCGGCGGGTGATGCGCGGCAACGCGTCGCCGATCCACGTCGCCATGGCCTCCTCCTCCTTCAGCGACTGGGTCAGGAGCGGCGTCGCCTGCGCGTATCCGCCGTCCTCCGCCATCGTGAGGAGCGACATGTAGCCGGCCATCTCGAAATGCTCGAAGGCGTAGTTGGCGAAGCTGTTCTTCAGGATCTCGTCGCCGGCGGGCGCGTGCATCAGCGCGGCCATGCTGCCCGAGAAGCCGAGCGCGACGTCCTTCAGCCCCGACCCGCTGGTGCCGAACCCCGCCAGCAGCTCGTCAAGCCGGGCAATCTGGTGGTTCGTCTCCTCGGCATGGAGCCGCAGCCGATCGGCGACCTCCGGATAGTGCTCGATACGCGCGATCTGCGGCGACATGATCGCCAGCGCCTGCTTCTCGACGGCATGCTGGTTGGTCAGGCCGGTGACGAACAGGTCGCGCAGGCTGTCGGATGAAGTGGCCATGGGATGTTCCTTCACGTTGACGCGTCACGCCCGAACGATCGCGCGGTGGTTCTGCCCCCGCCAGGACGGGTTCGGCCGCCCGAAACGGCTCGACGCACGTCAAAAGCGTCACGCCATAGGCGTCGCCGGAACGGCGTTGTTCCCCGCAGTGCCGACCGGGGCTGACACGGCATGCATGGCCTCCGTCACCTGTCGGCGATGTTCCGTTCCCCATTCGCACAGCGGCATCAGTGCGTGCACCAGGGTCGTGCCCAACGGCGTCAAGGAATAGTCGACCATCGGCGGCACCCGCTGATGGTCGCGCCGGACCAGCACGCCCACGGCCACCAACTCACGCAGCTGCTGGATCAGCACCTTCTCGCTGATGCCGCCGACCAGCCGCTTCACCTCCGCGAACCGCCGCGGACCGGACTGGAGATGATACAGGATGAGCGGCTTCCACTTGCCGCCGACGACCGCCAGCGAAACGTCGAGACCGCAGACAGGCGCGCCACCATCCATCATCATATCGTACACTTACCTCCAGGTAGGTACTACACTTCGTGAAAGCGCCTGTCCATGTCACCCTCATCAGAACGAGGAGATGAAGATGGGCAAGCTCGACGGTAAGGTCGCGGTCCTCACCGGTGGCAACAGCGGCATCGGACTGGCGACCGCCAAGCGGTTCGCGCGCGAGGGCGCACGCGTGTTCCTGACCGGGCGACGGCAGGCGGAACTGGACGCGGCGGTCGCCGAGATCGGCGGCGATGCGCGCGGCGTGCAGGGGGACATCTCCAGCCTCGCCGACCTCGACCGGCTCTACGACATCGTCCGGCAGGAGGCCGGCCGGATCGACGTCCTGTTCGCCAACGCCGGGTCCGGGGAGCTCTGCACGCTGGACGGCATGACCGAAGAGCATTTCGACCGCACCTTCGCGACCAACGTCAAGGGCACGCTGTTCACCGTGCAAAAGGCGCTGCCGCTCCTCAGCGACGGCGCGTCGGTGATCCTGACGGGATCGACCGCGGCGACCAAGGGGGTGCCCGCGTTCAGCGTGTATTCCGCCAGCAAGGCAGCGATCCGCAGCTTTGCGAGAGGCTGGATCGTGGAACTGTCGCCACGGCGGATCCGCGTCAATGTGGTCGTTCCCGGCCCGATCGCGACCCCGGGTGCGCGTGGACTGTCCAAGACCGATGAGGAGCAGGCGGCGTTCGAGACGTTCCTCAAGGGTGTGACGCCGCTTGCGCGCATCGCCGATCCCGACGAGGTCGCGGCCGCCGTCCTGTTCCTCGCCTCGGACGAAAGCAGCTTCGTCACCGGCGGCGAGATATTCGTCGACGGCGGCCAGGCTCAGATCTAGTCGCCATGATCGGGATGCGTGTCGGGAAACGATGCCGATCGGTCGTGGGGAGAGACCTGCGCAAGGATGGCCCGGTCTCACGCTGCAAGGGCGCGCTGATCGAAGCTCGCGCGTGCGCTCTCCACGGCGGCGAAGTAACGCACGGTCCAGGCGTACAGCGCCTTGAACGGGTCCTGCAGCGAGCGCCCGAGTTCGGTGATCTCATATTCGACCGCGACGGGCGACACCGGGATGACGCGGCGGGACACTAGGCCATTGCGTTCCAGCCGGCGCAGGCATTGCGTCAACGCCTTTTGGGACACGCCTTCCAACAGGCGCTTGATGGCGTTGAACCGCAAAGGCCCGCCGTCGAGCACGGTCAGCACCATCATCGACCATTTGTCGGCGATCTGGTCGAACAGCAGCCGACTGGGACAGTCCACGGCGAAGCGCTGGGATGCGGTCATGCTGGTTCCCTCGAAGATACCTAGGCGCGACGAAGTGCTTTATTGACGCCAGGTTTCTTCGATATACCTAGTTCGGCTCTGGATCAACGGAGCCGACACCCATGACCGCAACCGCTACCGCCACCGCTACCGACGCGCTGTTCCGCCCCCTTCGCGTGGGCACGATGGACCTGCCCAACCGCATCGTCATGGCCCCAATGACGCGGACGTTTGCGCCCGAAGGCATACCCGGCGCGTCCAATGCCGCTTACTACCGGCGGCGCGCGGAGGGCGGCGTCGGCCTGATCCTGTCCGAAGGCACGGTGATCGATCGTCCGGCGTCCCGCAACGAGCCCGGCATCCCGTTCTTCCACGGCGATGCGGCGCTGGCCGGATGGAAGCAGGTCGTGGACGCCGTGCACGATGCCGGCGGCCGGATGGGGCCGCAGATCTGGCACACCGGATCGACCCGCGGCATGAGCGGATGGGAACCCGACGCTCCGGTCGAGAGCCCGTCCGGCCTGCTCGGGCCGGACATCCCCCGCGGCGAGGCGATGAGCGAGGAGGCGATCGCCGACACGGTGGCGGCCTTCGCCAGGGCCGCCGCGGCCGCGAAAGCGCTCGGGTTCGACACGGTCGAGCTGCACGGCGCGCACGGCTATCTGATCGACCAGTTCTTCTGGTCCGGCACCAATCGCCGCGCCGACCGCTACGGCGGCGCCTCCCTTCGCGAGCGGTCGCGGTTCGCGGCCGAGGTCGTGGGGGCGGTCCGTGCGGCGATCGGCCCCGACTTCCCGCTTATCCTGCGCGTCAGCCAGTGGAAGCAGCAGGATTACGGCGCCCGGCTGGCGGAGACGCCGGACCTCATGGCCGACTGGCTCCTGCCGCTGGTCGCGGCCGGCGCCAACGTGCTGCACTGCTCGCAGCGGCGCTTCTGGGAGCCGGAGTTCCCGGAGATCGACGGCGAGGACGGGCTGAACTTTGCCGGCTGGGCGAAGAAGGTGACGGGCGCCACGACGATCAGCGTCGGCTCGGTCGGTCTGTCGGGCGACTTCATGGCCGCGTTCGGCGGGGAGTCCTCGACCAGCGTCGGCCTGGACCGGCTCGTCGGCCGCATGGAACGCGACGAGTTCGACCTGATCGCGGTCGGACGCGCGCTCATCAGCGATCCGCACTGGGTCGCCAAGGTCCGCGCCGGCGAGGCCGATGCGCTCAAGGGGTTCGAGCCGGCAGCGCTTGGCGAGTTGGTCTGAGAGGTATCCGAGTTTGGACGAGGGCCGCGGTCCCGTGTGGATCGCGGCTTGTTCTTACGCCACCGCTTTGGGCTTGATGTGGGTGTCAGACAGGATCAATAATGGGGAGGGCGGCACGTCGATCTTCATCGGCGGAACGTGGTGGTTAGCGGACGTTGGCCGCGAGCCACCGGACCGTCCTAACCAAAGCACGGATCCCATACAGTCCATTGTACCAAGCGCGAGCATCAAGCCGACCAAATACGCCGGCACAAGTGCCTCCACCTCGATCAAGTCCCCGTTCAGACCGACGACGCAAATGATCGCGACGAAGAGCGGGCCAATACCAAAGAGAGCAAGTTCAAGACCGATCCTTCTCACCGGCGGGAACTTAGACGGCCGGCATTATTTACACAACCGGCGCTTCTTGTCAGATTAGACTTCACGACAAAGATCCAGTCTTAGAAGGCCTATGAGAGGGAAAGGCCGCTCGGTAAACGACGTCCGGGAGGCTAGGGCTGAGGGCACTGGCGGGCGAGTGCGACTGCAAGCCGGCACGGCGCCCGGCGCATCAGCGGCGTTCAGCCAACTCCTTCAGCGCGCGCAGCCATTCGCCATGGCATTTCAGCAGCGTCTTGCGGGTACGGCCGCCGATCAGCGCAAGCAGCAGACCCTTCTGCGCCTCTTCGGTCACGACGCGGCATCCGCCCGGCAGCGGCGTTATATGCCAGGCGTGCGCGCCGCTGGTGCCGGCCGGCCCCTTGGCCGACCAGACGAGCAGGCGCGCCGGATCGAACGTGTCGATCCGGGGCTCGAAATAGAAGCCCAGGGTCTTGAAACGGAAGCTCGCGTCCGGACCGAGCAGCGGCCCGCCGCTCAGCATCGACACGTCGGAACAACGCACATACCAGCTTGGCCAGGCCTGACAGTCGATCAGCAACGACCAGATCTTCTCGGGCGTGGCCGCGATCTCGATCGAGTTCTGCGCGAAGACCCTCGATGAACCAGGCGTATGTCCCTCCGGCCAGACGATCCCTGGATCGGGCGTGAACCCCGCGATCCGTTTCGTCGCCGGTAGCCGACCTCGTTGCGCCGTGTTGTCCGTCATTCCATCGGCCTTTCGATCGTTCCCAACTGCATCAGCAGATCATCGAGCATGGTCTGCAGACGTTCCGGATCATCCTGGGCGGAGCCGAAGAAGGCGCCGTCGAGCACCAGCGTCGTGAAACCATGGACCATCGACCAGCAGGCGATCGTCGGGGCCAGCGTCCGATCATCGGGCCGAGCATCGACCGCATCCGCCGCATCGACGCCCCTGATCGTCCGATCGGTTATCTCGAAGGCGCGGCGAGCGGCGGCGAGATGGTCCGGGTCGTCCATGTCGAGGATCGTCTTGCGCCACATCAGCCGGAACAGCATCGGCTTGGCGAGCGCGAACGCGAGATAGGCGTGGCATCGGCGGACGATGGTGGATCGCCGGTCCGGTCCCGTCGCGGCTTCGATCGCATCGCCGAACTCGACGAACCCGACCGTCGCGATCGCCGTCAAAAGCCCACGCGCGTCGCCGAAATGGTGCGCGGGAGCGGCCGGCGAAACGCCGGCCCGCCGCGCCGCTGCGCGCAGCGAGAAGCCGTCCAGTCCCTTTTCTTCGATGACCTCACGCCCGGCCGCGATCAGGGCCGATCGCAAGTCGCCGTGATGATAGGCGCGGGGATGGTCGGTGCGCGCTTCCATGTTGACGATGTCCAGTTCAGCGCTCACAAGCCGTCTTAACAGCGTCAAGACGAGGATGGAAGGGTGCCGGGATCGAGCGTGAGCATGACTGGCCCCGCGGCACCCAAGCCGCTGCACATCGCGGTCGTGGGCGCGGGACAGATCGGCAGCACCTTCGCCTTCCAGCTTGCTCGAGCGGGCGGGCATGAGGTGACGGTGGTCGCCCGGCCCGGGTCGCCACGGCTGGCGCAGCTGCGGCGCGATGGCGGCATCGTCACCCGGAAAGGCGATCGTGCTGCCGTGCGGGTTCTCGATGCCCTGGACGAAAGCACCTCCTACGACCTCGTCATCGTGACGCTCATGGCGCATCAGGTCGATGCTGTGCTGCCGGCGCTGAGGCAAAGCCGCGCCGAGTGCGTGCAGTTCATGTTCAACGTTTTCGAGCCAGAGCGGTTGGCGGCGGCGGTCGGCACCGAACGGTGCTCGTTCGGCATGCCGTTCGTACAGGCGAGGCTCGATGCGGACGGGCGGCTCGATCCGGTCATCGGTGCCGGCGGTCAGAAGACGCTGATGGGCCGCCAGCGCTGGGTCGACGTATTCGCCGCAGCCGGGCTCCCGGCTGCACTGGAGCCCGACATGCCGCTGTGGCTGCGCTGCCACGCACCGCTGTGCGTCGCCTTCGAGAGCGTGTCGGTCAGCGGCGAGCGCCGAAGTGGAGGCGTGTCCTGGAGCGAGGCATCGATCCTCGCGCGCGGTTTGAAGGCATGTTTCAGCTTGATCGAGGAGCAGGGCTCGGTCGTCTATCCCCGATCGAAACGGCTGATGTACCGCTCCCCGACGGCGGGCGTGGCCGCCATGCTCTTGGGCCTATCGCGCATACGATCGTTTCGCGAGCTCCTGGCCACCGGAGAAGCCGAATGCTGCGCTCTGGTCGATGACATGGTCGGGGCGGCGACGTCCTCGAACCGGCTCGACCTGGCGAGATCGATCGCAGCGATGAAGCCGGTGAACAGCGCGTTGAAGTGATCTGAGCGAGAGTCTACCGCGCATATCCGGCTGGTAGCGACTTTTGAAGACCGATCGTTGTTTCGTGGCGGCGGTCTTCATCATCGCTGATAAACGATGATGACGGTCGATCCGAACCCTTCCCGCACCCAGCCCCCACCCCTTCCCCCGCCCCGCCCCCGTTGCTAAGGCCCTCCGCAATCATCGCCTTCGCCGTCGTCGCCAGGTTCCGCCTCGCGCGCGTTCGGCCCGCTCCAGGAGAGTTGCCCCATGACCGCCATCGGCCACGACACGCTGAACACCCGCTCCACGCTCACTGCCGGCGGCAAGTCGTACGATTATTACTCGCTCGACAAGGCGGCGGCGGCGCTGGGTGACGTGTCGCGGCTGCCCTTCTCGATGAAGGTGCTGCTGGAGAACCTGCTCCGGTTCGAGGACGGCAAGACGGTCACCGTCACCGACATCCAGTCGCTGATCGACTGGCAGGATGATCCCGTCGCCCCCAACCGCGAGATCCAGTATCGCCCCGCGCGCGTGCTGATGCAGGATTTCACCGGCGTGCCGTGCGTCGTCGATCTGGCGGCGATGCGCGACGCGATCACCAAATTGGGCGGCGATCCGGCGAAGATCAATCCGCAGGTGCCCGTCCACCTCGTCATCGACCACAGCGTGATGGTCGACGAGTTCGGTACGCCGCAGGCGGCCGAGCAGAACGTCGACCTGGAGTATCAGCGCAACATCGAGCGCTACGAGTTCCTGAAATGGGGATCGAAGGCGCTCGACAATTTCCAGGTCGTGCCGCCGGGCACTGGCATCTGCCACCAGGTGAACCTCGAATATATCGGCCAGGCAGTGTGGTCGTCCGCGAATGACGGCGCGATGATCGCCTACCCCGACACGCTGGTCGGCACCGACAGCCACACCACGATGATCAACGGGCTGGGCGTGCTCGGATGGGGCGTCGGCGGGATCGAGGCGGAGGCGGCGATGCTAGGCCAGCCGGTGTCGATGCTGATCCCCGAGGTGGTCGGCTTCAAGCTGACGGGCGCGCTGAACGAGGGCATCACCGCGACCGATCTGGTGCTGACCGTCACGCAGATGCTGCGCGCGCGGGGCGTCGTCGGCCGGTTCGTGGAATTCTATGGTCCCGGGCTCGATCACATGACGCTCGCCGATCGCGCGACGATCGCCAACATGGCGCCCGAATATGGCGCGACGTGCGGCTTCTTCCCGATCGACGACAAGACGCTCGACTACATGCGGCTGACCGCGCGCTCGGCGGACGCGATCGCGCTGACCGAGGCCTATGCCAAGGCGCAGGGGCTCTGGCGCCATGCGGACGCGGCCGATCCCGTGTTCACTGACACGCTGGAGCTCGACATGAGCACGGTGGTGCCGTCGCTCGCCGGCCCCAAGCGGCCGCAGGACAAGGTGTCGTTGAACAAGGTGGACGAGGTGTTCAACGGCGACCTCCACAAGGTCTACATGAAGGAATGCGCGGTGCGCGCGCCGGTCGAGGGGCGTGACCATGACATCGGCGACGGCGACGTGGTGATCGCGGCGATCACGTCGTGCACCAACACCTCCAACCCGTCGGTGCTGGTCGCCGCCGGGCTGGTGGCGCGTAAGGCCAACGCGCTGGGGCTGAAACCCAAGCCGTGGGTCAAGACGTCGCTTGCGCCGGGCAGCCAGGTGGTGACCGACTATCTCGACAAGGCGGGGCTGACGACCGACCTGAACGCGCTGGGCTTCAACCTCGTCGGCTATGGCTGCACGACGTGCATCGGCAATTCGGGTCCGCTCGCCGCGCCGATCTCGGCGGCAATCAACGAGAACGATCTGGTCGCCGCGTCGGTGCTGTCGGGCAACCGCAATTTCGAGGGCCGGGTGTCGGCGGACGTGCGTGCCAACTTCCTCGCCTCGCCGCCGCTCGTCGTCGCCTATGCGCTCAAGGGCACGGTGACGCAGGACATGGTGACGACGCCGATCGGCCAGGGCAGCGACGGCGTCGACGTGTACCTCAAGGACATCTGGCCATCCAACGCGGAGGTCGCGTCCGTGATGGCCGCCAACATCGATTCAGGGATGTTCGAGAACCGATACGGCAACGTCTATCAGGGCGATCGCCACTGGTCGGGCATCCAGGTCGAGGGATCGGACACCTACGGCTGGCGTGCCGGCAGCACCTACATCGCCAACCCGCCGTATTTCGACGGCATGGAGATGACGCCCGCGCCGGTCGCCGACATCATCGACGCCCGCCCGCTCGCGATCCTGGGCGATTCGATCACGACCGACCACATTAGCCCGGCAGGATCGATCAAGGCGGACAGCCCCGCCGGCCGCTGGCTGAGCGATCGGCAGGTCAGCCGGGCGGACTTCAACAGCTATGGCGCGCGGCGTGGCAACGACAATGTCATGGTGCGCGGCACCTTCGCCAACATCCGCATCCGCAACGAGATGGTGCCCGGCGTCGAAGGCGGCATGACCGCCTATCACGGCGAGACGATGCCGATCTACGACGCGGCCATGCGCTTCAAGGAGGACGGTACGCCGCTGGTGATCGTCGCGGGCAAGGAATACGGCACCGGATCGTCGCGCGACTGGGCCGCGAAGGGCACCAACCTGCTGGGCGTCCGCGCGGTGATCGCCGAGAGCTTCGAGCGCATCCACCGTTCCAACCTCGTCGGCATGGGCGTGCTGCCGCTGCAGTTCCCGGCGGACATCGATCGCAAGTCGCTGGCCCTCAACGGTTCGGAGACGTTCACGATCAACGACGTCGCCGGCATCCGTCCACGCCAGGACGTGGAGGTGCTGCTTACCCGCGCCGACGGCACCGCCGAGACGTTCGTCGCGCGCTGCCGGATCGATACCGTCAACGAGCTCGAGTACTTCCTAAACGGCGGCATCCTGCATTACGTGCTGCGCAAGCTGGCTGCTTGAGCGTGGCGGTAGAGCAGGACCTCGCCGACCTGCAGGCGCAGATCGTCGCGCTCAGGCTGGCGGTAGAGGGGGCGTGGCTGTCGCTCCTGTCGCCGTCCCCGGACCCAACCGGCGACGCGCGCCGGCTGGGCGAGCAGAACGCGGCCGCCATCTCGGTCAGCTCGATGCGAGCAGCCCGGCGGCCGAGGCGACACGGGCGGCGGTTCTCCATCACACGGAACAACTCTGGGGCAGTATCGCCTGGCAGCTAGATGGTTCGGGTAAGGTGCAGACCAGGGACGCCTGACCGGCTCGGCGCCAGATCGCGCCGCCCGGTCGGCGCTTACTGTCCTGAACCAAGCGTTGCCCGTCGGCGTCCGTACAGCAAATAGACCACCAGCCCGACGCCGTTCCAGCCGACGAAGGCGATCTGCGTCACCGCCTGAAGGCTGGTGAACAGGTACAGGCAACCGGCGATGGCAGCGGGCGCGACGATCCGCGCGACCGGTACACGGAACGGCCGGTGCATCGTAGGATCGCGCCGGCGCATGACCAGCACGGACGCGGCCACCGCGATGAAGGCGCACAACGTGCCCGCGTTGGCGAGGCTGGCGATTACGTCGAGCGGCACCAGCGCGGCGACCACGGCGACCAGAGTCGCGGTCATGACGGTGATCCGGACCGGCACCCCCCGGCTCGACACGCGCGCGAGCGCAGCGGGCAGAAAGCCGTCGCGCGCCATGACCAGGAAGATGCGGCTCTGCCCGTACAGGAACGCCAGCAGCACGGTCGGCAGCGCCACCGCCGCCGCGGCCGCGACGATCGTCGCCACGCCCGGCCGGCCCAGCTCGCGCAGGATCAGCGCCAACGGCTCGGGGCTCGCGCCCAGCCGCACGAACGGGATCGCGCCGATCGCGGCCATGCCGACGAGCAGATAGATCAGCGTGCAGGCGAGCATCGAGCCGACGATGCCGATCGCGAGGTCGCGTTCCGGCCGCTTGGTCTCCTCCGCCGCGGTCGAGATCGCGTCGAAGCCATAGAAGGCGAAGAACACGATCGCCGCCGCGCCCATCATCCCGCGCTTGACGCCGTCCGGGCCGGCGACGCTGCCCAGGCCGAACGGCGCGAACGGATGGAGATTGGCCGCGTCGAACCGCGGCAGCGCGACCGCGACGAACAGCGTTAGCGTCGCGATCTTGAGGATCACCAGCGCCGCGTTGACCCGCGCGCTCTCGCGCGTGCCGAGCGTCAGCAGCCCGGCCACCGCAGCGATGATCGCCACCGCCGGCAGGTTGACGATCCCGCCCAGCGCGGGCCCTTGCGCGAACGCCGCCGGAACCATGATGCCCAGTCCCTTCAGGAACCCGACCGCATAGCCCGACCAGCCGACCGCGACCGTGGAGACGACGAGCGAGTATTCGAGGATCAGGCTCCACCCGACCACCCAGGCGATCACCTCGCCCAGCACCGCGTAGCTATAGGTATAGGCGCTGCCCGACGCCGGGATCGCGCTCGCCATCTCGGCATAGCAGAGCGCGGCGCAGGCGCAGATCGCGCCGGCGACCGTGAAGCTCAGCAGGACCGCCGGCCCCGCCCGATCCGCGCCGACGCCGATCAGCGTCAGGATGCCGGTGCCGACGATCGCGCCGACGCCGAGCGCGAGAAGGTGCGGCCAGGACAGGGTGCGGGCGAGTGCGTCGCCGTGCTGCCCGACGTCGATCGACTTGCGCCGCAGCAATCCGTTGCTCATCCCGATTCCCGCCTCCGACGTCACCGGACCTGTTCCGGAGTCCGGCGTCGTACGCGCCCGCCGTCGGCACGTATGCGGAACGCTGGACGCCGGAACAAGTCCGGGGGTGCTTATGGCGGATGGCAAGTGCAGTTACGCCCGCAGCTATGCGGACGCAGGTCTTGAGCGAGTGGTTGCACGCACTGCAGCGGCGACTGGCGCATGAGGGGACGGCCGAAAAGCAGCGACCAGGCCTGGTCGATCAAGGCCGATGGATGCCTTTTTAACGCAAACGCGCGTGTGTATTGGCGACCTAATACCGGCCATTTGTCAACCAGAATAGGGATATGACTGGGTCACTGGCACCTTGTAGCGTCGACTGAGTAGCGAGCGCCCGACCTTGATGCCTTCCATATCCGATCGCTCGTTCATCTCTTGATGCTCAACGGGTATGACCCTGCTGTACCTGCTCGGAGACCGATCATGCCTCGCGCTACCCTCGTCGCCACCATGCGGGACGAGGGACCCTTCATCCTCGAGTGGATCGCCTATCATCGCCTGATCGGCTTCGACGACATCCTGGTCTGCACCAACGACTGTGTCGACGCGTCACCTGCGCTGCTCGACGTTCTGCAGGAGCGTGGGCTCGTCCGCCATCTCCGTTGCACGCCGGCCGCGAACGAGAAGGCGCAGCTCGTCGCGTACAGGGAAGCGGAGCAGGTTCTGGCGGATGACTGGCCGGACCTGCTGATGGTGCTGGACGCCGACGAGTTCCTGAACATCCACGTCGGCGACGGACGGCTGCCCGCGCTTCTCGCAGCCGTACCCGGCGCGACGGCCTTCATGCTGAGCTGGCGCGTCTTCGGCAGCTCGGGCCATGGCCACTGGTCGCCCGAGCTGACCACGCGTCGGTTCACCCGCGCCGCCAAGCGCGAGAGCGGCGTCAACTGGTCGTACAAGACGCTCTTCACCAACCCGCAGGCCTATCATTGTCCGCTGCTTCCACACGGGCCAGGATTTGCGCGCGAGGAGCACGTCGACCACATCCGGCCCGTCGACGGCGCCGGCCGGCCGCTGCCGCGCCGTTATGCGCGATCGGAAGAGTTCCTGCAGAGCGAGCCGGGGACAGTCTCCTGGGCGCTCGCGCAGGTGAATCATTACAACACGCGCTCTTGGGCCGACTATCTCGCCAAGCACGCCCGCGGCGGCGGCCAGGGCCCGGAACGCTGGGCCCGGGACGAGAATTGGGCAGTCTTCGATCGCAACGAGGAGGAGGACCGGAGCATCCAGCGCTGGCTTCCCGCGCTCGACGCGCTGCTCGCGACATGGCTGACGGATGACGCCGTCCGCGTCGCGCTGGAGCGGTGCCGCATGCTTTACGCACGTCATGTCGCCGGGCTGGAGACGGCGGCATGAGCGAGCCCTTCACCTTCGGCATACCGCTGATCGCGCGCGCCGTCGCGGACGGCTGGCCGCTGGTCGAGCACCTCCTCGGCCTGACGCTGCGGTCGGTGCTCGCGCAGACGGACGCGGACTTCCACGTCGTCCTCGCCGCGCACGACGTGCCCATGCCATGGGCCGAGCTGGCGCGGGACGAGCGGTTCACGCTGCTCCGTGCCGACTGGCCGCCAGAGCCGGTGACCGCGGCGAACGACGACGGCGGCGTCAAAAAATGGCGGATCAAGCAGCATGTCCGCGCCGCCGGCGGCGGATTGCTGATGTTCCTGGACGCCGACGACTGGGTGTCCCGCGACCTCGTCGCCCGCGCCCGCGCGCAGATCACGGCGCACGATGTAGGGGCGATCGTCGCCGATGGCTTCGCGCTCGACTGGCGGAGCCGGCGCCTGGCTCGCTTTCCCGTCGCGGGCATGTCGACAGGGGCATTCCACGAGCTGTGCGGATCGAGCGCGATCGGCCGCGTCGTTCCGGGAAGCGACGATCCCATGCTGCTCGATCCCCACCTCACGCTTGGCTCGCACCACGAATGGCTGGACACCGCCGCCGCTCACGGGGTGACTCTCGCGCGCCTCGACGCGAGAGCCGTGTACATGGTCGGCACAGGTCAGAACCACTCCGAACGGGAGGGTCCGTTCGCCACCTGGCGACGCGAAGTCTCAGAGGCCGTTCGAAGGACGGGAACGCCGATCGACACGCCGATCGCGCACGAGTTCGGCCAAGACGGCACTTGG
The DNA here is from genome assembly GCF_964237335.1 of uncultured Sphingomonas sp. Lineage (NCBI taxonomy): Bacteria > Pseudomonadati > Pseudomonadota > Alphaproteobacteria > Sphingomonadales > Sphingomonadaceae > Sphingomonas > uncultured Sphingomonas sp. The sequence goes on along the minus strand of NZ_CAXSHM010000028.1, from coordinate 1,855 downwards.
GCCGAGCGGCACGGGGCGCACCGGGCGATGTCGTAAGTCCCTTGGGGTCCGGACCGCACGGAGGAAGCGATGCCGGCCCTCCGTCCACTCTGCCGCAGGCGCCAGGCGTCGAACCTCTTCCGCGCACGTTGAGCGACTGCGAGCAACGAAAGGACACCTCATGCCCGAACCGCGTCAGACCCTCCCCGGCAGCGACCGTGCGGCGCACCACGACATGCGGGCTGCCGGTCGGGTCGCCGGCGGCGATCCGATCACCGTCAGCGTCTATCTTCGCCCGGAAAGCACCGGACCGGTCGCGGCCGAAGCACCGGCCGCCGTCCATTCGCGTGCGACGCTGCGGCAGGTCCGTGAGGAAGCGCAGGCGGCGAACATCGCCGCGGTCACCGCGTTCGCCGCCGCGGCCGGACTGGACGTGATCGAGGTCGATGCCGCGCAGCGTCGCATGCAGCTGCGTGGCTCGGCTTCGGCGATGGAGGCGGCGTTCGGAACGGAGCTTCATCATTATGAACGCGATGGAGCGAGCTACCGCGGGCGCGAAGGCACGCTCAGCCTCCCCGCCGACGTCGCGGAGCATGTCCTTGCCGTCCTGGGTCTCGACACCACACCGGTCGCTACGGCCAAGTTCGTGCCGCATCGCGGGACGACGCAGCCGACCGGGTTCCTGCCGACCGAGGTGGCGGCGCTTTATGGGCTTGGCAGCCGGCAGGCCGCTGGCCAGTGTATCGGGATCATCGAGCTCGGGGGCGGCTACACCGCCGCCGATAACACGGTCGCGTTCGAGGCAATGGATCTTCCGGTACCGGATATCGTCGCGATCGGGATCGGTGGCGCGGCCAACAACCCCGGTGACACCAGCGGCGCGAATGGCGAGGTGGCGCTCGACATCCAGGTGGCCGGCGGCGTCGCGCCGGGAGCCAGGCTGGCGATCTACTTCGCCCCGAACACCAGTCAGGGCTTCGCCGACGCGATCAGCCAGGCGGTGCACGACGAGACGAACAAGCCCTCGGTGCTGTCGATCAGCTGGGGCGGTCCGGAGAGCGGCTGGACCGGGCAGGCCATCGCGGCGATGTCGGCGGCGTTCCGCGATGCCGCGATGTTGGGCGTCACGGTCACCGCCGCATCGGGCGACTCGCTGGCGACCGACGGCGCGACCGATGGCAAGGCGCACGTCGACTATCCCGCCTCCGATCCGCTGGTCCTGGGCTGCGGGGGCACCCGCGTGACCGCCGCGGCCGGCAAGCGCCACGGGGAGACGGTCTGGAAGAGCAATGGCGGCGGTACCGGCGGCGGGGTCAGCGCCCTGTTCGCCAAGCCCGACTATCAGGCAAAGGCAAACGTGCCGGCAGCCGGGACTGCCAAGGGCGGCCGGGGCGTGCCCGATGTCGCCGGCGATGCCGATCCCGACAGCGGGTACCGCATCGTCACCGGCGGGAAGACCGGACTGATCGGCGGCACAAGCGCCGTGGCGCCGCTATGGGCGGCGATCGTCGCCGGCCTGAATGCCCACCGCAGTTCGCCGGTGGGGCAGATGCAGGCGGCGCTCTATGGCACGCCTGTTGCCTGTCACGACATTACCAAGGGCGACAACCGGTCGGGCGCTGTCGGCTATGACGCCGCAGGGGGCTGGGATCCCTGCACCGGCCTCGGCTCGCCGAACGGCCCGGAGATCGAGAAGCTGTTCGCTGTCACCGTGGCCGGGTAGCGGTTCCGGGAAGTCGATGATGCGGCTGACTTGACCCGGTGACGGACGTCAGGTGCGCCACGCCACCTCCCCAGCTTTGGGATACATTCAGGCCGTGGCTGTTGATTTCTGCTACGAGTTGACCCGGAGTTTTCGTTGAGGGGTGACCCGGTC